>JBEKPE010000090.1:0-9376 GCA_049521055.1 Bathyarchaeia archaeon | reverse complement strand
TGATGGTCCCCGAAGAATTGGGTGTACGACCCCCCCTCCAGGGGGGGGTACCGCTCCAAAACCTGAACCGCCCTGTGAAGTGGGTTGAACTCCAGGACTACGGGGTGCGGAGTGCCGCAACCGAAGAGGTAGCATAACCTCGCAAAGCATTGGTTAGGCGAAGCGCTACTGTGAGCTTTCTACCTGTTCACCTATCGCTGATGTCAGGGAGGCGGCTAAACCTAGCCATAGTGCTGCCGCGATGTAGGTCGCATAGTACCCGACGTAGAATGAGAGCAGGCCGGAAATGAACGAGCCCACCATCGTAGCCTGGCCCACGACCGCGCTGTAAACACCCAGCGAAGACCCTTGGTTTGTCCGGCCCAATGTGTTGAAGACCATTACGTTCGAGGCCGCGTAGTAGTACGCATAGGCTATGCCGGCTCCGAGGGGATAGAAGAATAGCGCAGCACCAAGGTATGGTAAACCCGCCAGGTACAAGACAGCGATAGCGAAACCAGTATAACTGAACGCCCTGAGCACAAGACCTTGAACAGCCGTGCGTCTAATGCCAGTTACTCGGATCCGTTTACCGATGTAGTTGAATGCAAAAACTTGAACAATCATTCCGACCAGCAACACCGAGAAGACTTCACTCTTCGTCACTCTTGCTGAATAGAGCGACGGGACAAGTGAGGTGTTGAAGAGTCCGCTTGCAAAGTAGAATGCGCCGATCGAGAGGTAGATGAGTGCGGGTTCCCTCGTTAATCCGAACTTCACACTTCGAAATACCCGACGGAAGTCAATCAGCGTAGGGATCTTCAGAAAGAGCATCGGTAAGGCCAAGATCAGTTGATAGAAGCTCTGACTAACCATCACGATCATGGAACGCTCGAAGACGGTGACGGGCTCTTTGATCATCTGAACCGAGAGCCCAGCCGAAACTAACGATAGCGCGCCAAGGGCTATGACGAGTAGGTGGAAGGGGAGAAAGTCAGCCCATCCTACGCTTAGTAGTAGCCCTACAGTGACGCCTACGCTTGAGATCATTGAGAAACGCGCAAACGCGGACGCCCAACTAGCTTTGGGTTGCGTTTCCATTATGAGGAGGTTTAGTGGCGTGGCAAAGGCTGATGAGAGAAATGAGAAAGCGGAGTATACAACTATGATTCCGTAGACCGTTCGAACGAAGACAAAGGAAAAAAGGATTCCCGCTATGAGAACATAACTCCAAACTACGAGGGCCTTTCTCGTGTGGATGCGGTCTGTCACGAAACCCCAGAAAATCGCGGCTGGTATGCTGGCGGCAGCGAAAAGCGTCGAAGCCAGACCAATATCAAGAACTGAACCATGCAACTCAAGGATGTAAAGTTGGGCGAAAGTGCTGACTGGGCCAATTGCCATGTTAATCGGCAGCACCGAGTAAATCCATCTTCCCGAACGCGCCCTACTTGCGGAATCCAACTGCTATCCCTGCACTATTCACAACTCATTGAGCAAGGTTGGACGAGGTACTGCAACTAATGAAGATGCCTCGATAACGCAATATTTTGTGAGAACGAAAAATCCTTGTTCGAAAATGCACTTGCGGTGGAATTGAAATTTCGACAATTCCTACAACCGTACTATTTTACTAGTCTCGCTGGATGGAGCGTCCAGGGTTTCCACGATTGCAGAACAAAACTAGGCTTCTTGCTCTCGTAGCGTGCCTTTCTGCAGTGAATGCTGCGCTAAGAGTCGCTTTGGCTGGAGGGCCACCTAACGTCAAGCCAACCGCTTTCCTCACGATCATTGCTGGTATCGTTGGGGGGCCTTTCTCAGGTTTCGCTGTAGGTTGGTTGTCGATGACGATTAGTGATTTCTTCACTCCATACGGCCCCGGCCCGTGGACAATCGAGACCTCTGCTGGGATGGCTGTTGTTGGGCTGATTGGGGGTCTGCTCTGGCATCATGCTAATTCGTTCAAAAGATGGAGGTTAGCGGTTGGTGGTTTTCTTCTCGCCATGTTATTCGATATTGGAACCTCAATTATTGATGCGCTGGTTTTCAATTATCCATGGGTCGGCGCACTCCTAAATCTCTACATCCCATTCGTTACGGGAGGCGTCACCGGGTATCCCTTCGGCCTAGCGCATGAACTGACTACGGGAATCCTTCTGGCAACGGTCGGCCCGTCACTCATTACGAGAATAAGGAGAATCTACCAGTAACAGTCAAGAAGAGATTCGAAGGATCGATCATTTGCGCGCCTCAGGCTAGCAGTATTCGAAATTCCCAGAGCCCGAAGTGTTAGCATTGAATGACTATGTTAACGAGAACGTGATCAAAGATCGTGAGAGGACCACCTGTTCTTGGAACGGCTTGAATGGTCTGTGTTCTAACTAACTGTCTTGATTTTTCTTCCATTCCTCTGCTAATCGCACACGTTTGGAAGATGGAGGATGTGTATAGAACAACAGTTCAACGAGCCTGTTCGGTGAGTCAACGGAGAGGCTGAGGTCCGCGAGTCTTCTCTCTGATGAAGCTTGGGCCTCCGAATCATCAGCTGCCTTGAGAGCGAACTCATCGGCTTTGCGCTCTACGATTCGAGATAACCCGTTAGTTACTGGTTGAACTATGAAGCTAACTCCTATCAAGGCTACGAAGACGAGTGGAATGCCCGCGGGGTCTGTGATACTGGGCAAACTAATGGCGGCCACCGCCGATCTTAGCAAGTAATCTGCAACGTAGAATGGTGGAATAATCGCGATGCCCGAGATGAGCGCTTCTTTCCAAATATCTTTGTTCACATAGTGTCCAAGTTCATGAGCTACCACTGTAGTGATTTCTCGATGTGTGAAGTTATTTAGCAGAGTATCGAAGAGCACTATGGATCTGCTTTTTCCCACTCCCGAGAAGAAGGCGTTCGCTCTAATCGATCTCCGACTTTCATCAGCCACGAGTACACGGTCAACGTTATGGGCCCCGAACTTTTTGCTCATTTGGAGTAAGCTCTCTTTCAAGTTCACGTCAGAGAGCGGACTGACTTTGTAGAAGATTGGAAGAATTACGAATGGAAGGATAATTGAGAGCAGTATAGAGAAGACAGCAAAGATTCCAGCAGCCGCGATCCACCATAGCGATAGATTTCCTATTAGGTAGTAGAGAACTGAGCCCCCCAAAATTCCGAAAACTAACTCAACCCCGAGCCCCTTCAACTCATCGACAACCCAGCCTTGCAGAGTTTGAGTGGACAAGCTGAACGTGTGCTCGACGATGTATCCTGAGTAGAAGGAAAGCGGCATCGCTACGAGCTGAAGAATGATGAAAAAGACGACAAGATACAACCATAACGAAATCCAATAGGAACCCGTCACGGAGTTAAGTAGTCTGCCCAGTAGGACAGAGCCGCTGGTCAAGAATAGGACGGCACAGCATGCGAGGGGGATTAGGGTGCCGTTTATTGAGTCTAGGATCAGTTTTACATTTTCGTATCGCTTTGCAATGGACCGCTTTGCGGTGTCGTATTGGTAATTCTCCTGGGGTTCAGTCTTCTGCAACTGGGTCCACCGTGCGATTTGATAAGTCCAGGAGGGGGTCTATCGTACATAAATGCAGGCCTCATGGCATGAACAGAGAAAATCAGGAGCGTGCCGTTGCTAGGCTTATCCCGTTGAGGCGTGACCGCCAGCGGGAGGCTTCTCTACTTTCTTCTTTGGCTTACGGACCATCTTAGGGTTGCCCATTCTAGATCTATCCGTAGCTTATGTCAGGGCACATAAAAAACGAATTGGCCTTCATAATAAGGAATGGTCCGGAATAGGGCGGGTTTGGAACAGGCTCTAACACCCAAGGATGGGTATGAGCTATTCATTGGTCGACGTAGAGTTGAAGGTGTACTCTTGCGCGGGCTCATTCCCGTTCGATATTGTGTAAGTTATGTTCAGCTTAACAGAATCCTTGACCATTGCCCGTACGGAACAGTACTCTTCCTGCGACAACCGTATGGCTCGTTCCACTGCATCCTTTCTTAGATCCTGGCCGGAAAAGGTGTATCTAATGTCGATACTCTCGTAATACTTCGGATCGTTCGCGCGTCGAATACCGCTGACGGTCATATCGATTTTGTCCACTTTATGCCGTTGCCTACCCAGGATCCACTGCACGTCCATAGCTGTGCAGCCCGCCAGTGCTACCAAGAAGAGTTCCATCGGCGTGAATGCCTGTCCCATCTCCTCCGAGGAGTCTAATTGAATTGTCCGGCGATCCAGTTTCACATTGAACTTTAGTGCTTCAGAATGATGAAGTTCCGCTGAGATTTGATTCCCGGTCATGGTTTATCTAGGTTGGTGTTTTCACGACGTAGGCTTTTATTCCTCGCTATGTTTGATTCGGCGCTACCAGAGAGAGTTGTTTCTTGAAGGGCGATGATCTGGAACGGTTTAGCGTTTACCGCTTCTCCATAGACTACCCGGCAGTCTGCCGATTTGAATTCAACCCGAAAACCCGCCGCGAAAAAGGAGACATAGTCATACACTTTCCGGATAAGCAGAAAGTATTCCTCTCTTGGGGAAACCTCGCGGTCGTGACGAAGAAATTCCAAACTGCCAACGAATTTGCCAGCCATAGCATCAAATCAATGGGCAAGAGTCGCAATGTCTCAAAGACCGATAGGATGGCGGAGAAAACGCTACGCGTTAATTCGCATGAAGCGTTCTATAATATGGTGCGATTTCACGAAACCCCCATGGGGATCTTTGCTAGGGGTAAAGGAGTCGCACGCGTGACATGCTCCGTCCACCTCTTCTGCCAACAATCCTCACGATACTTTGTTCTCTACGCACTTCTCACTCCCAGCGCCCCCGAGGATTTCGACGAACTATTCCTCACGATGGTAGAGTCGTTCCACTGCCACTAACCTGCAAGCGTTACGAATGAAGAGCTCGCTACCAAAAGGAGCCCACCATTGGCCGAAGACAATTTGCTAGCCTGGGACGGCGGTCGAACTTGCATCAAGTGAACTTATTAGGCCGCACAGGCGTATCTTACTAGTAGGGCGCCTACGGCTGAACAGGCGTCGATCGTGTTCGGGTCGTATTTAGCGGAGCCTTTAGTTTTCTCTGAAACTTTATTAGCGTGGCTCCGAATGTTTGCTGGGAAAGTTTCGGGAAGCTCTGGGTTCGGGCCGAATGAACCTTTTCTTCGTGGAGAAGCCCTAGTTTGAAGAAGAAAGAAGAAAAAGAGAGATCATACAATATTTTCGCGCACCAATTCGTCCCCAAACATGAACTGCTTTCAAAGAAAGATGCGGAGGAATTGATGCACGAGTTCCATATTCGTCCTTATCAACTCCCATACATCAAAACCAGCGACCCCGCAGCAGAGACGTTGGGCGCAAAGATGGGAGATATTCTAAGAATAACGCGCAAGAGCGCTACAGCCGGGGAAGTTATCGTTTACCGTTATGTTGTCGATTAAGGTGATATTATGTCGCAAACAACCGCAACCGTGAGCCCTCAGATTTGGGAACTGATCAAGCACTTCCTAGACGAGAAGGGGTTGGTCAGACAGCACGTCGACTCCTACAACGAGTTTATTGAAAGTGGCTTGCAAGCCATAATCGACGAAACTGGCGAAATACCGATTGAGATTGAAGACTACCCACTGAAAATCAAGCTGGGCAAAATAGAAATCGGTACACCTCGAGTAACTGAAGTAGACGGATCCGAACGCCAAATCTTTCCAACAGAGGCTAGGATACGTAACCTAACCTACGCGGCTCCACTCCATGTAGAAATGACCCCTATAATCGGGGAGAGGGAGGGGCAAACAGAGATTGTTTACATCGGCGACTTTCCAGTCATGCTTCGTTCCAAAATCTGCCCCCTATCACGCATGACTTCAGAGGAACTCATCAGTATAGGAGAGGATCCGATCGATCCGGGCGGATATTTCATAGTCAATGGCGCCGAGCGAGTCGTGGTCGCACTCGAAGACCTCGCCGCCAACAGGATTCTGGTCGATAAGGAACAGACCGGCGTTCATCCAACCTACAAGGCGAAGATCTTCTCAACAACAGTCGGCTTCAGGGCGCGCACAGAAGTGACACTGAAGACTGATGGGGCTATTTACATAACGATGCCCGGCGTACCCTCAGACGTACCTCTCGTCGTCATGATGAAGGCGCTTGGATATGAGGAGGACGCGAAGATCGCTGAAATGATTTCCAGCGACGAGCCACTCCAAAACCAACTCGCCAACACATTCGAGAAGTCAGTCGGCGTAGTAACCCAGAGAGACGCATTACTGTACATAGGTAACAGGTTGGCGCCCGGCCAAGTTGAAGAGTACAGGCTCAAGAAGGCTGAGGCATCGGTAGATAGGAACTTTCTACCCCACATCGGCCGCAACCCCGAAGAGAGGAAGGAGAAAGCCGCTTGCCTCGCTGAGGTTGGTTGTCGAGTTATCGAGATTAAGCTTGGTATGCGTGAACCCGATGACAAGGACCATTACGCTAACAAGAGGCTGAAGCTCGCAGGGTCTCTCTTAGCTGAACTCTTTCGAATTTCTTTCAGAAACCTGATTCGCGATCTCAAGTACCAGTTGGAGCGAATAACGATCCGTAGACACGCGGAACTTTCAATCAGCAACGCGATTCGGCCGGGTATTATTACTGAACGAATTCAGCACGCCATCGCAACCGGCAATTGGGTCCGTGGACGTGTTGGAGTAACTCAACTCCTCGACAGGACTAACTACTCTTCAACACTCAGCCACCTCCGTAGACTTCAATCACCCCTTAGCAGGAGCCAGCCAAACCTCGAAGCCCGTGATCTCCATCCGACCCATTGGGGAAGGCTCTGCCCAAGCGAGACCCCTGAAGGATCGAACTGTGGATTAGTCAAGAACCTAGCTCTGAGCGCGGTCATCTCGGTCGGAGTTGATTCGCGAGAATTCGTTTCCAAGCTTCGGCGGATGGGTGTGGTTGGTGTTGATGAGGCCGATGGCAAACTACGCGCGGCCGGAGCGAAGGTCTTCGTTGATGGGTTAATTGCGGGTTATGTGCGCGAAGCGGACAAGATGGCGCAAGAACTTATTCGAATGCGGCGCACCGGCGAGATCAGCTCCGAGGTTAACATCGCATATACCTCACCCCAAATTGAAAATGGACGATCCGAGCTGTACGTTAACTGCGACCAGGGCCGAGTGCGGCGCCCAGTAATAGTTATCGAAAACTCGAAACCAAAACTCACCCGTGAACACGTTGAAGCAATTCAACGAGGTGAGATGCGTTGGAGTGATCTAATCGAACGGGGAGTTATCGAATACTTGGACGCGGAAGAGGAAGAGAACGCGCTGATCGCGCCGTCCCCCAGCCGCATCAGTGCAAAGACAACTCACCTTGAAATTGCGCCATACACGATCCTGGGAATCGCCGCCTCCCTAATCCCATACCCAGAACACAACCAATCCCCACGAAACGCCTACGAATCCGCCATGGCCAAACAGGCACTAGGCGTCTACGCGGTCAACTACGCGAACCGTGTAGACTCGCGCGCCCACATCCTACACTACCCACAAGTCCCCGTAGTTCGAACCAAACCCATGGATATCATAAAATACGATACCCGGCCCGCTGGCCAAAACTGCGTCCTCGCAGTCCTCTGCTACCAAGGATACAACATGGAAGACGCAATCATAATCAACAAATCATCCGTCGACCGCGGCCTCTTCAGATCCAGCTTCTACCGCGTCTACGAAGGCGAATGCAGACAATACCTGGGAGGCCTTCGCGACAAGTTCGAAGTACCTGAGGCAGGAATACGCGGCTACCGAGGAGACCGATACTACCGGCTTCTTGAAGAGGATGGAGTCATATCCGTCGAGTCAGAAGTCACCGGTAACAGCGTACTGATTGGGCGGACCAGCCCACCAAGATTCCTCGAAGAATACCGCGAATTCGAAGTTAAAGGCCCCACTAAACGAGATTCATCCGTAGGAATGCGACCTTCAGAGGAAGGAATCATAGACGCCGTCTTCCTCAGCGAATCGATCGAAGGCAACCGTCTCGTCAAAGTTCGTGTACGAGACACACGAATACCCGAGCTTGGAGACAAATTCGCTTCCAGACACGGACAAAAAGGCGTCATCGGCACATTGATTCCGCAAGAAAACATGCCTTTCACCGAACAGGGAATCGTCCCCGACGTTATCATCAACCCACACGCAATCCCATCACGCATGACCATCGGCCAATTCGTAGAAGCAGTTGCGGGCAAGGTAGCAAGTTTGCGCGGCGAACCAGTAGACGGAACCGCATTCAGCAACGAAGGGCCGGGAGTTTTGCGCGAATCACTTCTCGACCTCGGTTTCCAGCACAGCGGACGGGAAGTAATGTACAACGGTGTAGACGGAAGAAAGCTGGTGGCCGACATTTTCATCGGCGTCGTCTACTACCAGAAACTTCACCACATGGTAGCCGACAAAATGCATGCTCGGGCCCGAGGCCAAGTACAGATGCTAACTCGCCAACCAACCGAAGGACGCGCAAGAGGCGGAGGCCTCAGATTCGGCGAAATGGAGCGAGACTGCCTAATCGGACACGGCGCATCAGCGCTGTTGAGAGATAGACTGCTAGAGGAATCGGACAAGTACATGGTAATGGTCTGCGAAACCTGTGGCCTACTCGCATACCACGACGTGAAACAGAACAAGTACATTTGCAGAATCGACGGAGACAAAGCAGTAGTCTCCCCAGTTCAACTCTCATACGCATTCAAACTTCTACTACAAGAACTGATGGCGCTGGGAATCGCGCCGCGACTAGAAGTTTCGGAGCGCGCATAAAATGGCAATGGCAGAAGAAGCGACAAAAGTAATCGGCAGCATACACTTCACCCTCATCTCCCCAAGCGAGATCCGGAAACTGTCGGCAGTAGAAATTCAGACCGCAGACACCTACGATGAAGACGGCGTCCCTATCGTATCCGGGTTAATGGATGGAAGACTAGGCACCCTAGAACCTCGCCAGAAATGTAAGACCTGCGGCAACACCGCCTCCGCGTGCCCAGGGCACTTTGGCCACATTGAACTCGCCGAACCCGTAGTTCACGTAGCTTTCGCCAAGCTACTTCACAAACTCCTACAGGTAACCTGCCGAAATTGCGGCCGCGTTCTCCTCTCCGCGGAGAAGATCAAAGCGTACAACGAGCGGATGCAGCGGGAACAGAGGCAACTGAACGAGATCCCTCACACATTCTACGAAGCCGTCATGAAAGATGCGAAGAAGAGTCAGGAGTGTCCGCACTGCGGCGCAAGACAATACCCGATAGAACACGCAAAACCAACCACATTCCACGAAATGGTGGAAGGCGGCGCAGCGAGGCTCAACCCCAGCCAGATTAGAGAACGGCTTGAA
>JBEKPE010000089.1:0-9421 GCA_049521055.1 Bathyarchaeia archaeon | reverse complement strand
GTCGTATCGATAACTTTCGCCGGAAGAGCGCCGCCAATGTCTTTCCAGCTTTCTCAGCCGCGGACTCGGCGACTTCGAGAAGAAAATCTGAATCGTATTGCAGCATGTTTCCTCTAGCCTGCTTGAAAGCCGTCGACTAATGCCCCCTGTCCTCTGGTCAACCAGGTTTCCATGAGTTCCATTATGAGAACGCCTATTCCTATTAGAAGGAGAATCGAACCGACCGCAGCGGGGATTATCCAGTTTAAGGTCGGTGCATGGGACATGAGCAGGATTGCTGCGAATGCGACGAGCGACACGCCGACAATCATCAAAGAAATGGCGACGGTCCCTCGAGATCTCAATGCGATTCGCGATGGTCACCCTTTGGAACGTTTTAAAGTTCCCTAATGTCTAGTGGGTTCCGCCAAGTGATAGGGATGGATTGGTTTCCGGAATTCGTCCTAGAGAATCTGAATTTCAAAGGAAAATGTTTCAGGCATTGCGATAAACAAACTTCAATGAACGTGTTAGTCGAGGCCCCCACACAAGTCTTAGGAGCATACGTTTGTCCTGACGGGTTCGTATCCCAAGTCGTCTATTTCAGCCAAAAACCGGATCTGAAATGGCTCACCGACAAGTTGACGAGCGAAGTCGGGCTGGAGAACTTTACCAGCAACGATGTTCGAGTCGCATCACGACACGGATGGGAACTCGGAGGAAAAGCCCTTAAAACCCTCAATGAAAAGGCCGGAAAGAATTCGACGATTACTGAGGTCTATTGGACTAGATATGCACGGACGGACGCGGAGAAACAGACCGCCATCTCCCTCTGTATCGGCGACCGTTCGCGACCAGGCTGCTCGAAACTCTTCGCGCACGACCGCGACTCGGCTGAGAGCTTTTGCCCGACTTGCAAATCCAGTCTAACGAGGCGTTGACTTCGGTTAGTTCGGTTTCTTTGGAGTCTTTAGCTTAGTTTGGTAGTATTCGCTTGCGAAGAAGTCGTCCCAGCGCGCCCTCGACACATCAACCCCTTCTGAAAATCCTGTGAAGACATGTTTTACCTTGCCGTCTTCCTCGAAGAACACTTGAGGTATCAGGTAGTCCTCGGCAGAGTCTCCATAGTCGTTGACCAAGGAATCGGCAATTCTCTCCTGCTCCGGGTCGTCTATGTCAAGCACCTGCAGCTCAACTCCGAGTTGTTTGGCCATCTGTTCAGCCTTCTCTAGGGCGAGGGGAACGCAATGGGGACACCATTGGGCAAGTACAATTGTAATTCTATCCAGCATTAGGAAATACCACACTACGTTACAGTCGAGTTGGCACATTTACCTTTAATCCTCACCCTAGTGGTTTCAAGGGCAGACCCGAAATGAACCTCGATCGGATCGCGAAAGTAACTGTGGTTAGCGATTTTGACGGGACGATTGTCAACGTCGATACGGCACAGGTCGCCTTGGAACTCTATGCAGACCCTGCCTGGAAGCGGATAGATGAAGCGTTTGAGAGGGGCGAGGTTTCGTTTGAAGACTGCCTCAGGCAGGAATTCGCCATGGTCAGAGTCTCACAGGACACAATCCTAGAGCAGCTGGATCGAGTCGCAACTCTTAGACCCAACTTTGGTCGGCTGGTCGATTACTGTATGGCGAAGGGCATACGGCTCATAGTCGCTAGTGGTGGGTTCGACTTTTGCATCCAACACTTTCTCAATCGTGATGGATGGTTGAAATACATACAAATACATGCTCCAACATCCCGATTCACTGAAAATGGATACGCTCTCACTTTTCCCAAAAGGATTAGCGCGTCCTCGATCAACTTCAAAGACGACTTGGTCAGGCGCGAAAAGATGAAAGGCAAACGAATTTTCTTTGTCGGGAATGGCTTTGGTGACTATCCCGCCGCTAAAGAATCGGACTCCGCGTTCGCCATCAAGAGCTCGAAACTCGCAGAACTATGCAGAGATGGCAATGTTCCGCACAAAGAGATAGATGACTTCCAAGAAGTCGTCGACTCTCTGAGTCATCAGTTCCGTTAAGACTTTTGAGATATGTTTTATTTGGCTTACGAATACCGCACTCGCAGTGAAATAGAATGCTTGTGATTGGTGGACCAACCTCCGAAGCGCTAGCGTCAAAGGTTGCAAAGGAGTTGGGTGTTGAATTGGGAGGATTAGAGGTTCGCAGATTTCCCGACGGTGAAAAATACCTCAGGGTCCTTTGTGAGGTAAAGGATCAAACAGTTGCGGTTGTTCAGTCAATTCATCATACACCTGACGAATTGTTGTTCGAATACCTTCTGCTGGCGGACGCTTTGAAGGATCTTGGCGCCAAGAAGGTCATAGCTTTCATGCCTTACTTCGCCTACGCGAGGCAGGACGAACGCTTCAAGCCCGGTGAAGCGTTGAGTTTCAAAACCGTGAGCAAACTGATCGAAAGCGTAGGAACCGACGAAATCTACACAATTGACATGCATCAGCATAGAGTCGTCAAATCTTCTGACGCCTTCAGAATACCTGCCCACAACCTCTCCGCTATGACACTTCTAGCAGATTACGTGAAGAAAGCTGGAAAGCTGGAGAAGCCTCTGGTAATCGGTCCAGACGCAGAGGCTGAACAGTGGGCGAAGATTGCAGCGGAAAGGTTGGGGACTGACTACGATGTCTTCGAGAAGAAAAGGTTGGGCGATGCTCATGTTGAGGTTCGCCCCAGAAAATCAAATGCTCAAGGGCGCGACGTGCTGATTGTTGACGACATCATCAGCACGGGAGGAACCATTGTAGAAGCAGTCAAGATCTTACAATCCCAAGGTGCTCAGAGAGTTCAAGTCGCGTGCACCCACGCGATACTAGCACCAGGAGCTCTCGCCAAAATCAATTCCGCTGGAGTGCAAGACGTAATTGGAACCGATACCGTCCCAAGCCCGATCAGCCGCGTCACGGTTGCGCCACTCATCGCCGACCAGTTGAGGAAGACAGCTAACTAACCAAGATACTTCATTAGCGTCGTGCGATCCGGGCTCCCACGAGTCTCAGGTCGTGTGGCGTTTAGGCCTGCTGTGAAGTTAGCCCACTTTAGCGCCTCCAACTCCGATCGGCGCTCGCTTAAGGCGGCCACGAAGGCTCCAAGAAAAGCGTCGCCGCATCCGACCGTATTCACGACCCTCAAGCCAGCCTGCTTCAAATCTAAACCTCGTGACACAATTCTTTGCTTTCGGCTGTACATTACGGAGCCCATAGCACCTAGTTTCATTATCACTTTCAGGTTTGGATTGGCGCGCAAGAGTTTGCGTGCCGCCGTAGCTTGCGTCTTCGTTCCCGTTAGAAATCCAACTTCGGATTCGTTGGCCAGAAAATAGTCGACGTTTCGCAGAAGCGAGCTGATTGTCTCGTAGCCTAGCTGGGACTTAATGCCAGGGTCCCATGCCACAGTCTTGTTCAACTTCTTGGCTACTTGGGCCAGCTTCAATGATGTCTCGAATGGTGGATCCATGATTGTGATTATGCTCGCGTTTTCGATCAGGTCATGTCGGTTTGCGCCGTCTAGGTCTTCCGGCAGCATTGTGGCGTTGGCCCCAAAGTACGTGTGGATCACATTTTCGCCGGTTTTGTCCACGACTATATGGGCCTGCCCAGATTGAATTGAGTCGTTGCGTTTTAGTCCTGAACAGTCTACTCCTTCCTCCTTGAAGATTCTCGTATGCTCAGAGGCGAACCAGTCATTACCTAACGCGCCTATGATGGCCACGTTATTGGGCCCGAGGAGTCTCGCTGCCGCAACGGCTGCATTTCCTGCTTTCCCTCCTGGGACGTGGCTGACTCGGCGAACAACCACTTCTGCACCCCTTCGAGGGAACCTATCCACAAAGAGGGTTGTGTCCCAGTTTATCGCTCCGACAACGACCGTGGAAACCATGACGGATCCCGTAGCCACTATGGTGCGTCTAGATTTCCTTTTATGTTTAGGTCTCAGGATGCGCTCATCGAACAAAACGTGGTAGAAAGCCCGCGAAGACGAGCAAGTTGACACGCAAGCCGCCGATTCCCCACACCGTATTCGTTAGAGAGGCAACTGGACTGACTAAACGGGTTTCATTGTTCGATGCGATTGCCATCAACGTCAGCTACATGTCCGTAGGCCCGGCACTTGCACTTGTCGGATACACTATGCTCGCTTTGCCAACGGTGTCGGGAGTAAACTTGGTTCTCGGATCGGCAATCGCGGCTCTTCTCGCTGTTCCACAAGCTATCGTTTACACGATGCTCTCTAGGCGAATCTCAAGGACCGGCGGGGATTACGTCTGGGTTTCCAGATCGTTGGGCGGTTTTGTTGGGAGCATCATGACGTTTACGGGCATAACGTTGGAAACGATGCCATATCTCGCCCTAATTGCGTTGTCGGCGGTCTTTGCAATAGGTTCGGTTGGGGTGGCACTCGGATATTCCAGCATGCTGGGACTTGCTTTACCGGGGAATGTGTTGGGAGGCGACCCGCTCTCTCAATTCCTACTCGCATCTTCATTATTGATAGTCCTCATCGCGATCAATATCATCAAGCCTAGGCTCGGTTTCAAGATCATCTCGATTTTCTGGGTGATCGGAATAATCGCGATGGCCGTCGCAACTCTCGCTCTACTCAACGCAGGGAAAGCCGGTGTAGAAAACTATGTTGACGGGTTGGGGGTCGCGAACCTGACCTACACTTCCGTCGCGAACTCCTATTCTGGACCAACATTCGACTTGCGATCTACCCTACTAATGATGCCTTACTTCGCATTGTTTACGTACCCTTGGTTTAACGCTGCTCCCTCGGTTGGTTCTGAGCTACAGGGAAATGCCCCGAGGTGGAACGTTCCGATTTCGTTGGCCTTTGCTTTCCTGATAGTCACGGTCCCATTTGCGGCGATGTACTATGCCGCAGGGTTTCAGTTTACTACCGCGGCTTTCGCTAATTCGGCTCTGGTCTACGACCATTCATTCAACTTCTGGACGCTTGCAATGGGCGTCTCAGGTAACTTTGCGGAAGCGTTTCTGATTGGGCTCGGTTGGGTTGTGTTGACGGTAGCGATTCTCGCGTTCGGCATAATAACAATCTCAAGATACATGCTAGCCCAAGCCTTTGACAGATTCCTTCCTTCAAAGCTCGCGTATGTCAGCCCGAAATACGGTTCGCCAGTCGTAGCCCACTTGGTAGATCTTGCGGTAACGGTCTTCCTGATCGGTTTGGCCGCATTCCTCTACGGAACGATATCCTCGCTCTACGGAGTATTGGTCGCCTCGATGGCATACTTCGCCTTGGTGGGCATTGGCGCTGTGGTCTACGCATTCAAGAGGGAGAAAGGGTGGACCAAAGTTTCGCTCGCAACGGCCGGCGTACTCCAAGCGGTCGTTTTCGCGTACTTAACCTACGGATTCCTCGAATACCCCAACATTTGGGGCGGCAACCCGCTAGCTTACGGATACATCACGGTATCTCTCATCCTCTCGGTTGCGATTTACGGCATCGCCAAGCACCTGCGGGCAAAGGAGGGAATGAGCATCTCGTTGGCTTTCAAGGAGATCCCCCCAGAATAAGCTCTTCACTCCCTTCCTCGATCCGCCGAATCAAATCGGCTTCGTTTTCCCTTCGAACGGACATAGATTGTTAACGGGGCATGTGGGGCAGAGAGGGCGTTGGGCTTTGCATATCCTCCGGCCAAGGGCCATGAAATATAGAGGAACGGATCGATAGTCTTCCTCGAGAAATTCTTGCATAAGCGCGGACCTAACCTCTCTGTACTTGGCTTTGGCTTGCGCTAGGCCAAGGCGTTTCGAGACCCGATCAACGTGTGTGTCGACGGAGATGGTTGGCCTATCCCAAATGCTGAGCAACACGTCTGCGGTCTTAGGGCCGACATTGGGCAATTCCTGAAGACCATCACGAACCTGCTCGAATGAACCCTCCAGCGCTTCGGCGAAGTTACCGGAATATTTCTCATTTACAACCTTCGCGAGTTGCTTCAGGGCTTTAGCCTTCTGTTTGTGCAAACCCGCGACGTGTATTGCTTTCTCGATGGTTGGAACTCGCGCCCTGCTCAGGGTGGAAACCGAGACACCCACTCTCCGGTCCAAGATTTCGTAAGCCCGGAGTGCTGCGATATCCGTGCAGTTCTGTGAGAGAATTGTAACGACCAGGACGCGGAACGGGTCACCGGATTCCTTGGCTATACGCGAGGCGGCAAAGTCTTCTTCACGAATAGGAATCCTCAAGCGAAGTATCTTGAGGATTTCTTGGGCTCTTTCTTTATCCGCGTCGGTGACGGTTTTTTCCAAGTTTGATGTTCTTCACGCTAGTGCATTTGCGATCAGGATTGTTCTCGTCCCATAAATTAGAAGTAAGACGCCTGCGACGGCGAGTACCCATGAAACTCCGCGTTCCCATGTAGTGCCTTGGTGGAATTCGATCAATATTATTCTGACCCCGTTGAGTGCATGGTAGTCAACGAAAACCAGCAGCAACTCAAGTGTGACTGCTAGGAGGATGTTTCTGTAAACCATCATCACGCTGCTAAACGCTAGGTTCTGAACGTAAGGCCCTGTTAGGAATACGGTGAATAGGTGCACTCCCCCTGCTACGACGATGCCGAGCCCCGTCGCGTAATGGAGAAGCATCCTAGTAGATTCTTTCATATCCTAAACCCCAAAGAAAACATTCAACGCATATACCGCAGTTGCAGCAGCAAACAGGACACTGAGCCAGAATATCGCTCGTTGAGCTTTGGAAAATGACTTCGGTTCGTAGGGAAAATCGGGGCGGGAGGGTTTACCTTGCAAGAACCCGAATTCGGCAAGTGTTAGCCTGATCCCGTTTATGGTGTGGTAGGAGAGCATGAATCCGATAACGATGAGTCCCGTGTCAAAGAAGGGGTTTTCTAGGAAATGGAACGTTGCAGTCCAAATTGCGCTTGCAAAATCCTGGGACGGAACACTCCACACACTTAGACCGCCCACGACGTTTCCCGTCTCTACGATATGTGCCAAGAAATATGCTGTCACCGCAATTCCGGATATTCGCTGTAGCGCATAGGCCCACCTTTCAAGGTTATAGTGAACGGGATAGAACCAACCAGTCAGCGCTCTCTTGACTTCCTGACCGAGACCTTCCCCCATGAACCATTACCTCTAAAGGACCTTCAAGCAGCATATTGACTTGAAGAAAAATCATTCTACAAGCAGTCCCGAGTGGTGTTCGGTAATCTGGCATCGGAGGGGTTCGTTTTGGTTTGGGGATTGTTTCCGGATGGGGCTTTTGGGGCGATTTGGGTGAGGTGGGCAGAGGTTCCTTTCAAACGTCTTACCCTGAGTGCTATCTTGCTTTAGGTACTTATCAGTAAACTCGCGTAACTACTAAGGGGCACTACTGGAATGCGGAAAAATGAGCGACGGCACGAGAGCCCATTCCAATCTCGGATAAGTCGATTTTGTTATCCTGTTCTTCTCGCGATCGGAGTTCGTGTAGCGGGGGCAATATGGCTCTTCAACGTGTTCAGCACCGCAGGTGGTGTGCGGACCTCTTGGTTCCAGATTTACAGCGGTTCAATCCCCAACAGCTCCAGCTGGCTTTGGATCTTCAATGCCTGGGATAGTTTCAACTACGGGTTCATAGCTGCCTCGGGGTATGTCCATCCTAACTACGTTTACCTACCCGCCTTACCAATCCTCGCCCATCTCATCGGACTCGTGAACGGGAATAATTGGCTCGGAGTTTTTGTAGTAGTTCAGTTTTTTGCACTCGCTAGCATCGTCATGTTCCAGCTGCTAACTGAGATCTACATGCAGCCCCATGAAGCATTGTACGCGACGCTTCTGATGGCAACCTTTCCTTACATCAGCGTCTTCACAACATTGGGATATTCGGAAGCAGTCTTCCTGTTCTCAACCTTTGCCACGTGGTATTACTACAAGACCGACCGCATGGTGGTCTCATCCGTCTTTGCTGCGCTTGCAAGCCTTACAAGGTTGGTTGGGTTCGTAATCGTGGTGCCAGTGTTTATCGATATTCTGAAGACGAAACAATACCGCCGATGGGTCTACTTGCTTGTTCCAGTCGCATTTCTCTTGTCTTGGATGCTCTACTGTTTTGTTTCCGCGGGCGACGCGTTTGCTTCTTGGACCGATGAAGGTTTTTGGAGCATCTGGGCAAACGGTCAACCGGGGATCAAGTACGGAATAATTCAATCAATCCTCATCCAAGGGTTCAGGGGCGTGGTGGTCTGTTGCGCCGGCGAAAACGCTTTCGATCCGGCCGTACTACTGGGCGCGGTTCTCTTCGCATTCATACTTGTGAAGGTATGGAATGTTGATCGTTCCCTATGGGCTTACGCGATGAGTCTATTCGGTCTGTTACTTTTCGCGGCTCCCCTAATCTCGCTGCTCCGATACTTCACTTTCATCTTCCCAACATGGCTGACGGTGAGAGTGAAGAACCCTGTAGTCGTTGCGGTTTGTGTGGCATTCTTCATTCCAATAACCGTAGTTCTCTGGTTTTACGCGCTAACACGAAACTGGATTGGTTGACAGAGTGGATGAGGTCTGTCGATTTCCGACCTCGCAAATGACTTTAGACTGGTATTGATCCGAGGCCTCGGTGTCGCACGTGTTTTCCGCCTTGGCCTTTGAAGCGTTCTTCATCCCAAATGTTGCCTCGCTCGTGGTAGTTGTATGCTTCCCAGTATCCGTCTTCGTATTCGGCTAGGAATCCGATTCCCGTTAGCCACTTTGCACTTTTCCAGCCGTAAAGATGCGGTATGAACGGGCGCGCAGGGAAGCCCTGCTGGATTGGGATAGGTTTGCCGTTCATCTTGAATGCGATCAGCGAATCTTCAACCATAGCATCCTCCAAAGGCACCGGGGCCGTGTACCCATCTGCGCAGTGAAACATCACCCACTTCGCCTCGGGCTTAACCCCCGTCAGTTTCGCCACTTCCCTAAACGTCACCCCTTCCCAAACAACGTCCTTAATGCTCCATGTCGTTACGCAGTGAAAGTCTCTCGTGAGTTTCACTTGGGGCATTTTTTGAAAGTCTTCGAAACTTAGGTTAAGTTGTTTTTCGACGAGACCATTGGTCGTTAAGCGCCAAGACTTGAGATCAACCTCGGGAGCACCGAGGGCTGCGTAGATGGCCCATCGTTTCGCAAAAGTTTGCCCAGGGGGCACTGTTGTTTGCATACGTTGCGCCTCTGTATCGCTTTCAAGAGTCAAATCTGGCGAGTCGGCTAAAAAGGGTACCTCGAACCGAAGCTGAAATTCACTAAAGTTTGATCTTTCAAAACGTGGGCGTCTCTCACAAGACGGGTTTGAATGGCCTTTAAATCGAAATCGATCTGGTAGTAGACGGATGCAACAATGCGAATCGTAGACCTATCCAACGCGTTCACGCCGGAGGAGTTTGCCAAAGACCA
>JBEKPE010000088.1:0-13926 GCA_049521055.1 Bathyarchaeia archaeon | reverse complement strand
GCGGGGGGTAGTGTTGTCGTTAGAAACCTCGTTCAGAACGCCTAGCGCCTGCTTGATTCGGGCTTCGTAATCTTCCTTGCGCTTGACTTTTGTTGACATGGCGGAACACCCGCATGACAGGCGACCTTTCAACCAAACCATCCATACGGCAATATCTAAACTCTTTCTCCAACCGGCGACCTCCGCTTATACGCGGCTTTCCGTGACTTAACAAAGCGTAATAGTGCTTGAGCACATTATTCCATGGTTAACGGCCGTGAGCTTAGAAGTCAAGAAGATGGCTGAACTCCTCAAATCGGGGGCAGCTATGCTATCTGAGACTTGCCCTGAATGCGGGACTCCGCTCTTTCGCAAGGGCAACGAGACCTTCTGTCCTAAGTGTAACAAACCCGTTGTAATCATACAGTCTGCTGAACAGGAAACCCGCCTAATGACCGATAGAGTTCTCGAGGACTCGGAGCAAATCTTACTGGGCAAGATTCAGGAGCTGAATTTGGCGATGAGGAACGAGAGGGAGCCTGAGAAATTGATTGATTATGGAAACGCGTTGTCGAGTTGGTTGGGTTCAATAGAGAAACTTCGCCGGCTCAAGACCCAAAGGCCCGAAGCCTAGCGCAGAGGGATTAGGATGAAATGTAATGATTGTGAGGGGAGGGGAAAGTCAGACTGTCCAGACTGCGAAGGAACGGGCACGCTGGATGTTGATTGCGATAAGTGCATGGGAGAAGGAACTCTCCGCGAGTCAGGAATGACCATTCGTTGTCCCGAGTGCAATGGTGAGGGGAGAATAAGCGAAGATTGCCCAGAATGTGACGGCGAAGGGCAAAAGGAATGCGAATCATGCGGCGGGTCTGGTGAAGAATGATGTGTAGCATGATTTTCTTAAACCAGTTTATATTCCATAACCCGTCTCTGCTACTTGCAAGTGGCCCATGATGAATCTCGGCGACAATCTTAGCGACAGTTTCGAATACACGAAGAAGTTATTCAGTGGCATAGGCCGTCTAATCATACTCATCATTCTCAGTGTTATCCCCATTGTCGACTTCATAGTAATCGGCTACCAAGCCAGAGTACTTAGAGAGTCACCTGGCACCGGAACACCACCGAAGCTGGAGAAGTACGGCGAGTTGTTCGTTGATGGAGCCAAGGTCTTCTTTGCGGCTTTAATCTACATGGTAATTCCAATAATCCTCATAATAGTTGGCGGCGTCTCTATGGCTGCCGGCCTAATGTCTACGTCAGGCCTGGCGCTCGCAGGTGGGCTTGTGCTTGGAGGGACAGGCGCCGTGATTCTCCTTGTTGGCATCATCCTCGTGGTACTTCTGTTGGTCATTCTAGGGGTAGGCATGGCACATATGATTAAGACAGGAAAGTTCGGGAAGGCTTTCGCTTTCGGTGAGATTCTGAGCATCATACGTGGGATTGGTTGGGTGAAATACATAGGTTGGATAGTTGTTGTGGTGATAATCGGCGTTGTTATTAGCGCAATTTCGGGGCTTATACCCCGTGTTGGATGGTTGATCTCCGCGATTCTTCAGCCGATCCTAGGCGTCTTCGTTTTCAGGTCCCTGGGGCTTTTGTATAACGAGGGCGCGCCATCTGAACTGAAAGTGGCGGCACCTGTCGTAAGTGGTATGGCCTGTTCTTCTTGCGGCACATCGCTTCAGCCTCACCATAAGTTCTGCCCGAGCTGCGGTGCCGCAGTCCCCGCTCCTCCACCCCCAACAGCACAGGCTGGCACTAAATTTTGTATCAGTTGCGGCGCGAAGATTCCGGCGGCGGCGACATTCTGCGGAAGCTGCGGGGCCAAACAGACATAGACACGTGCTACGTCCCGCCGATGCTTGATTACGTTCGCGCAAATCTCAGAGAGAGAAAATCATTCCGGTTGGGGGGTGGGGTTATACCCCTCGATCTTATACCCCCGCTAGGCGCTGTTTGATTGGTAAATTAGGAAAGTGGGCGTTTCATAGGTGGCGTTCGACCTCAACTCGAATTCGTTACTGAGGTTAGATGCCATCGAACGACGTTCCTATCAAGAATCCATAGCAAAGAACGCCGTACGCGTCAACACGTTGGTCTGCCTTCCCACGGGGTTAGGGAAGTCAATTGTCGCTGCCTACGTTGCGGCAGAAAGGCTGCAACGAATTTCAAACAAGGGTGTAGTCATCCTAGCACCCACGAAGCCATTAGTGCTCCAACATTTCAAAACATTTCAGAAGTTACTCACCCTTGATCCCTCATCCATGGTTTGGTTGACGGGTGAGGTCGGCCCTAAGGAACGCGTCGATCTGTGGAAGAAGCGACTCATCTTTTGCACGCCTCAAGTTTTCATGAATGACTTGCTTACAGGCAAACTCACGCTGGACACTTTTTCGTTGATGGTCTTTGATGAGGCTCACAGGGCAGTGGGCGATTATCCTTACGTTTTCATTGCTGATCGCTACTCGTCAACCGAGGACAGCCTTATCCTTGGGCTAACCGCCTCGCCCGGCTCAAGCGAGCAGGATGTTCGAGAGATATGCGACAACCTCCACCTCGAATGGGTCGAGGCACGGTCAATTCAGAGCGAGGACGTAAAACCATACGTTGGGGGAATAGAGATCCGTTGGGTCAATGTCAGCCTTCCCCAAATATTCTATGATGTAAAACGGGAACTGGAATCCTTCCTTCGTGACAAGCTGCGGACGATAAGGGACCATGGATACCTTGAGAGCGCGGCTATGGATAGAGTTCGCCTGCGGGACGTGTTAGGTGCCAGGCAGAGAATCCTAAGTGACGCTGCTGGGAGGAACAGGGACGCAAAGATATACCTGGCCTACGTCTACGCGGCCATTCATGCAATTCGCGCAACAGAGTTCTTAGAAACTCAAGGCTTTCCCGCCCTGAAAGAACACCTGGACGGGTTGAGGGAGAAGGGAGAGCAACGAATGACGCCAGGGCTGAAAATGCTTCTTGACGACGATAGAATGAAGCAAGTGGTAAGCGTCGTGAATAGCCTCGTGGCGAAAGAGGTTGACCACCCCAAAGTTACCGAACTAATCAGATCTGTACGTACCGGGTTGGGTAAGGGAGCACGGCGCATCATGGTTTTCACAAACTACCGCGCCACCGCGGCGAGGCTTGTGGAGGTCCTCAACAAGGTCGAAGGAGTCTCAGCCGTTCGACTCGTCGGCCAAGCGTCGCGCGCAAGAGACCGTGGCCTGACACAGAAGAAACAAACGATGGTGCTGGATGACTTCAGGGCGGGCACATTCAACGTGCTCGTTGCAACGCAGATAGGAGAAGAAGGACTTGACATCGTGGAATGTGATCAAGTAGTCTTCTACGATACTGTCCCAAGCGCCGTTCGGTACATTCAACGCCGCGGCCGAACCGGCCGAAAAGGTCCTGGCGCGGCAGTCATATTGATCGCGAAAGGGACGAGGGACGAAGCGTATTACTGGATCTCGCAGCGCAGGGAACGCGAGATGGCCATGGCCATCAAACAGTTCGTTGCCGCTCGGAAAGACTCCGCCCCCGACCAGTCAAGAATAGAGAAATTCATGTCATCAAGTTTGAAGGAAGAGAAATTGGTAGAACAAATTGTCGTAGTCGCCGATTCAAGAGAACTCGGCGCGTTGGTTACGAGGGAACTCGCAAAACTCGGCGCCCTCGTTAAATCCGAAACCCTACAGGTGGGCGATTTCGTCCTCTCCGACCGGGTCGTGGTGGAACGGAAGGAAGTTGACGACTTCGCGTCCTCAATAATCGACGGCCGCCTCTTTCAGCAAGCCGCGAAACTCAAAGACGCCTACATGAAACCGGTGATAATCGTGGAGGGGGAATCATTGACGGGATCGGGACGCGTCCGGCCCGAAGCCATGATGGGCGCTTACGCTAGCATTCTAATGGATTATGGGATTCCGATAATGCTGACCCAGAAGCCCTCAGAAACCGCACAGCTTATGTTCGCCATATCTCGCCGCGAACAAATTCAAGACAAACGCACTCCAAGAATAATGACCGTCGCCAAACCCAAAACACTCCAAGAAGAACAAGAATTCGTCGTCTCCAGCCTACCTAACATTGACAGAACCCGCGCCAAGAAACTACTCACTTCGTTCCACACACCCCAACACGTCTTTCAAGCGTCCCAAGAAGAACTCATGTCAGTATCCGGTATAGGCGAAAAAATCTCTGAAGAGATCAGACGGGTTCTAACAACGAATTACAAGGCTGAACCCCTAGTCTAAACACTCGAACGAAAATGTCCCTAATCGCTTAATGAGAATAGCCCTAGGACAGTTTGCGTTACGCGCAAGTAAATCAGTTGATCAACCATTCTAATTCTGCTAAGCGCCGCCAAGCGTGACAATTAGGTCGGTTATGAAGCCTGCCGCTATTCCTACGAAGAATCCTAGCATTAGAATATCATTCGTAACTTGACGTCTCCCCGAATTGTACATTAGCATTGTCACGTAAACTAGGGCACCGCCCGCGAGGAAACCCGCGATTAAGAGGAAGCGGTTGCTCGGCCTTTTACTTAAGCCGCTGAGTGGGGCGGCGATTCCGAAACCCTCCGTAGTGTTGTGGGCAGCGAATCCAATAATCAGCATCACGGCCAACCCGATAGCACCTGAAGCATAGGATTGACCGATCGCTAATCCTTCACTGAAGTTGTGCGCACCGATCCCGATAGCGATCATCATTGACAGCCTGTACGCATCTACTTGCTGTATCAGCTGTAATTCTTGACGAGGCCGACCCATTGTTCCGCTCCCAATTTCAGAACTTGTACGGGTCATTGCCGAGGTCGGACCGCCTCTACTCATGTATCTTCTTCCGTACCAGGTGAGCCCTAGGAGGCCGATTCCAATTCCTCCGAGCATGGCACCCAGATCAACGACGGCAACCCAAAGAGGTGCCGTGCCTGCAAAAGCACCGGTCGCTGCGTCCGCGGTAGTTGTCCAAGCGTGGCTAAGGACGTCGACTATGAGGAATATCAGAATGCCAGTCGCGAACGCGTTGAGGAAACCTTTCTTCCTCATGCTCACTTTCTGAACAATTGCAAGCGGCATTCCTAGAAGAATTGTGAGGCCCGCGAACGCACCAAGAATTAGGACTTGAACATACGCTACCAGGGGTGAACACGTCCGATGTGAATGGCCGATTATTCCATACGGCATATATAATGCTCTCGACGGACCCGACTTTCCCTTGCAAGAGGATGAATCCACCACAATCAAACCGATCGTTAACCATGAGGAGAGTTGAAGAACGACAAACAACATTCAACGGCAACATGAAACCTGCTCTGGAAATTCTCGGCGAATACAAAGGGGATGTTGAAGCGGAGATTGAGCGTCACATACCGCGAACCGGGGAACCACAAGAATTCTACGCTCCGGTCTGGGACCTTCTCGACCGTGGAGGAAAACGGTTCAGGCCAGCCATGACTTTCTTGGCGAGCGAGTGCGTGGGCGGTCGCAAGGAAGATGCACTCGGCGCAGCCGCTGCCGTTGAGCTTCTACACAATATGACACTGGTCCACGACGATATCGAGGACAAGAGTGAACTTCGGCGGGGAAAACCATGCATCCACATAATCTACAACGAGCCTACGGCAATCAATGTTGGCGACTCAATGCTCATCAAAGTGTTCGAGATCGCCAACTCAAGCAACATACCTCAAGACCGCTGCCACAGGCTAGTCTCCCAAATCGCGAAACGCGCTTATGACATAACGTGGGGTCAACAATTCGAATTCAGTATGTGGAAACGCAAACAATTCACCGAAGATGAAGTCATCTGTCTACTCAAGAACAAGACCGGCGCCCTCACGGCATTATCTACAGAAACGGGGGCGATCGCGGGAGGGGGCACTGACGAACAAATCAAGATGTTCGGCGATTTTGGTGAAACAGTCGGGATCGGTTTCCAGATAGTAGATGACGCGTTAAATGTTTCGGGTGACGTGAAAGAGTACGGTAAGGAAATTGGCGGGGACATTCGCGAAGGAAAGAAGACGGTACTTACTGCCCACCTGCTAAGAACAGCAAACACCCAAGATAGGAAAACGTTCACTCGCCTTCTCGGCAAGAACAACAACACGAAACAGGAAATCAGAAAAGCGATTCAACTCTACGAAAAATACAGATCAATTGATTATGCGAAAACAGCAGCCCAATCCTATCTTCGCGCCGCTCTGGACACACTAAACAAACTCCCGGATTCCACAGCCCGAGATAATCTGGTGTCGATCTCAGAATTTCTGATATCACGATCATTCTGAGAGTTGAGATAGGAGTTAGATTAACGAGTTCGACGTTAGTACCTAGTTCAATGTAGGTTCGGTGAGGAGAGCAGTAACATAGCACGGTTTCAAGATTATTGGAGGTATATGTTTCCGCTACTTTGATCATACCTGATTGGGATCTGTGTCAATGGGCTTGGTGCTGGTCCGGCTAGGACTTTGGCAGCGTGGTAAGGGTCGTAGACAGCTCCATGGCATGGGCATTCGATGAGTTTGTCGGATGGGTTGAAATTCACTTGGCAGCCCGCATGAGTGCAGATGTCGCTGTACGCGACAAACTGGCCGTTATCCAGATGAATCAAGAGCATAGGACCCCATGTCGGGTCGTTGAGTAATAGCGATGAATCCGTGGGAACACTTTGCGCTGTTGCAAGTACATGGCGGGCAGATCCGCCCGGATTTGAAACGTACGCGGGAGCCTGGGCCTGCGGTTGAGACAGGGCGCTCCACGAGATTAAGCCCAGTACCCCAGCCAACCCCAACACCATTAGGCCACGTAGAAAACTACGCCTACCACGTTGAACGCTGATCCGTTCAGCCTGCTCGTGACTCGTGAAAGCTCCAGTCGGTCGGAAAGCAGCGCGGGTCATCGGAACGGGAACTTTCGGCTTACCTGAGTACAGCGAGACGAATGTTTCCTTTGAAAGCGTCAAGTCACACTGGCTACGTAATCGTTCGTATAGGTCCTCTGGCTCGGGCAATTATTCAGACCGTTCCGTTGTTCCCTGTTGCCATGCATCTCTGCTTATAGTATTAGTTATGCCATCAAGCACTTTGAGTGAATCTTTCCTATCAACTCCGAGGCTGATGACAAAGACGCGGAGCATTTCGAGAACCGTTTGTGTCTCTTCATTTCCCAGAAATTGCTCCTTAATTCTGTTGAAGGAGCTGTTTACTTCTCTAACCTGTTTGGGATACAGGCCTGCTTTGGACGGAACCTGCAAGGTTTGCATAGGCGCCGGGGGTTTTTCAGGTTGCGTTGTTTCCGCTTTTGGAATCGCGGATGATCCGGATATGAGCCAGTTCAACGAGGTAAATCGTCGAGATAGGACGCCATCTATGCTCATGTTTGTTTGCGGTCCGGTCAAGAGTAGTGTCAACCAACCCACGGCGAAAACTATGTCGGATCCGAAGTAAAATGGGAAGACAGTCCATGTGGCTGAGAGAAAGAATGTAAGGTTAAGCGCTAAACCCGCGACACAAGCTATGCGAAACAGTAAACCAGAGAGAACTGCCAAGCCGATGAGAATCTCTCCAGTTGCGACAAGGTATCCAAAGCTGACCGCGTGGGGTTCTATGACGCCTAAAAGAAAGTCGTGGAGAGGTGAACCTACGGCGTACTGGTTTATGAGACGCCCGATGAACCCCGGCCTGGAGGGGTCGAAGTAAGAAGGGTCTGTCAAGTGTTGGGCTCCTGCATAAAGGAAAGTGGCGCCCAGGAAGACCCTGAGGGGCAGGAGGAGGGTTGCTGGAAGCCATTGATAACTGCCGGCCTTCGCCATTCTAGATAGAACGTCTCCCCTCGAGATTTTTTGGAATGGATGGACCGTGTATTCGTAACATAAAATACCGTTGCACCTGTGGTGAACATAAAGTCGTTACATTGATGCCCGAAACAACCATTAAATTGAACTACAAGTCGTAGCTGGCTGAAATGAGGTTAACTTTTTGAAGTCTAAACCAAGGTCCAAGAAATCAGTCTGGCCAACGACTACGATTGCTGTTCTCTTACTCGTCATTGTGGTCTTAGGGTCCGTCGCATTATACTACAGTCCCGTGCTTGACGGACTCCGCCCGAGAAACCTCACTCCAGATCAAATCTACGCCATTTCCAGCCAAGGCGTAGTGACCATACAAGGCGTGGTGCAAGATTTGACGCTGAGCACCTACCCCAATGGGACCCTGAGCCCTGTCTTGGGGACAGGTTTTGTGATCAACTACGGTGGTTCTTACTATATTGTCACGAACTATCATGTAATCCAGGGTCTACTATATTCGACTGTGACATTTTCGAATGGCGACTCCTTCCCGGCTAAGGTTTTGGGTTCAGACGCTTACAGTGACATTGCGGTAGTATCGGTTAACGCTACACCGAGCGAGTTCCATCCGCTGCAACTAGGTTCTTCTGCTGGACTTAAAGTCGGCGAGACAGTGGTGGCGATCGGCAACCCCTACGGCCTCTCAAACACGGTTACCGTGGGCGTCGTGAGTCAAGTTGGGAGAGCGCTACAAACCGACACATTAG
The DNA here is from genome assembly GCA_049521055.1 of Bathyarchaeia archaeon. Taxonomy (GTDB): domain Archaea; phylum Thermoproteota; class Bathyarchaeia; order 40CM-2-53-6; family 40CM-2-53-6; genus FEN-987. The sequence goes on along the minus strand of JBEKPE010000088.1, from coordinate 5,383 downwards.
GCGGTTTTGCGATCCCTGATACGGTTCAGTTCAGCGCCGCAGTCAACCCAGGTAATTCCGGTGGCCCCGTAATCGCACCCGATGACACCGTGGTTGGAATTACTTCGGCTTCCGTAACCAATTCTGAAGGGCTTGGCTTCGCAATTCCGTCGGACACGATTACTCGAGAAATACCATCCCTCATCAAGAGCGGTAAGTACGATAAACATCCCTACCTGGGCCTCGGTCTGATTGATATGACCTATCAACTGTCTCAAGCGATGGGAACGAACGTTACCTATGGGGTTCTAGTAGAGAGCATAGTTCCAGGCGGCCCCGCAAGCACTTCCGGCCTTAGGGCAGGGACACAAAATGCCACAATCCAACAGCAGGAATACATCGTGGGCGGTGACGTCATAGTCTCCATTAACGGAAACAAGATCACCAACTACGACTCGTTCTCCGCATACCTAGAGGAACACGCCGTAGCAGGACAAACCATCCAACTCGGAATAATTCGAAATGGGCAGTACATGGTACTCTCGGTACTGCTCGGCTCAAGACCCCCACTATCTGCGTAAGACAAGCAACCCAGCTACGAGCAGTGAACAATAGTTCCACTCATTTAATTAACAACTACAGCCTGTAGTTCCTCTTCAACTGTGGGGAGCATTCATGGTGGATCAAGCATACCAAGCCTACGGAGATAGCAACCCGAACGGTGGCCTACCGATCATCGGGCTCTTTCCATGTCTTTACTGTACTCGTCGTTTCAGCCTCAAGCGACGGCTCAAACTCCACTACCGTCAACATCACTCGGAATGTATTCCGAGCTATGAGGGTGAGAGTATCTCACCTCTCGAACACCCTTAGCCCTTCCTGACACCATGAGCGTGGGATGTCAAGAGTCATGGTTTTTAGAAAGGTAGTTCGACTCTGCGGTATCCTAGGAGTCTAACTAAGATGGCCACTCCGGTTGATTCGGGGAAGGGAAAGTGGAGGTTCTCGCACGTAAGCCTGTATACGGAGAACGTCTGCGAAACGTTCTCCGATGATAAAGGGCAAATGCATTACAGGTGGATTTATCCAGACGGCAAAATGGAGTATATTTGCGCCTGCCACCGATTCCTGAACAAGCTACAGTGAAATTGGAACTCCTCTACCACGTTAGAGAGGATGACTCCATCGCAAGGGCCGTTGAAGGGAACTTGATTTAGCTCGGTTTTCTGCTCGAACCAGTTCGTTTTCGGTGCCTTTGCTTCTTCTTCTGGCGTCTGCGAATCCTGAAATCTGTCCTACTTAGCTTGTGGGGCATGCCCGCTATTACTCCTATGATTAGCTGACCGGACATGGGCAATTGCTATATCTCTTTCTACCGAACAAAGCCCTCCGTTCAGGAGTTGTCATGATCTGTCGATTGAGGAACTCTCTAGCAAAGGCAGCCCCGCTTGCCAAGAAGCATTCGTCTACCTCAGGGGCCAGTTGAAATCGGAACAAGACGTGGTTGAGAGCGTAGAGTATGAACCACTCAAGGATACTGAGGCACCCAGCTACAATGTGCGGGAGACTCCGAGAGTTAGAGTCTTCTTCGGCGAAAAACTCGAACTCTTCCTCTTCATACCCGAGAAGTCAGTGTCGAAAATTAAGGCCGACACGACCGTTCCTGAAGGATTGAGGGCTTGGGTTGATAAGGCGCAGCTCGGCGGAATGAGCCGCTTGCTTAGAGTTCAACTTGGTTCAAGTAATGACGTCGAAGTCTTGATGCCCCTCATTAAAGCGGTTATACGGCAGTGATCAAAAGATCTCATTGTATCTCTGGATCAGTTCCTGATCAACAACGCCTGAAACTACTCTCTCGGAACCATCGGGCAAGACTACGCTCATACCCGCGGCGTGGTATGGCAATTCGAACCTCTCCAGTTTTTCGAGAGCGTCAGTTTCGTAAACCTTAATCCAGTTACCTTCCGCACGCCTGAAACAGTACGCCTTCTGTATTCTTCTTTCACCTATCCCACCAATCCGTCCACCAGCGGCGCCAGGCGCAGAACCCGGCAATTCGAGAACGAAAACACAGTTACTAGTTGCGCTCGGGGTAAGGTCGATTGGCATTTCTGCGACGAACAACCGTCGGCTCTTCTCCCTTGCGAGCTGGGCGAGCTCTTCCAACGGGTTTGCAGACAAGGCTAGATCGATCGCCTACTTGGTGAAGTCTCTCTTGTCTACGTTCACATTTAGGACTTTGATGTAAGCAGGTGCTTTCTCTGAAGAGCCTGCAAGAGTGAATTGGGCGTCGACGCGGAACTTGAAATGGGCATCCTTTGAGGTTCCTGCGTAGGTCATCAGAATCTCGCCGGGTCTGCCCTTGTCGCTCTTTTCATGCTTTACGCTGATGTTCTTGTCCCTCTCCGTGAACCAAACTTCAACCTCCTTCCTCATCGTAGGTTCAACGGATTCGAATGGGACACCTTTGTGTTCTTGCTCGAATTTGCTGGTGAGAGCTTTCCGGCACTCCTTGCTCAGGTTAGTCATGTAAACGAAAGTCTTCTCGACTTGTTGCCGACCAGATGGTGCATCCGTCAAATCCAATCCCCTCCTGCTAACGCAACGCACTCTCTAAAGCATTGTTCGAGGACGATCTGTTACAGGGAGCGGTTCGATGAATGACCGATTCGACGCCGAAAAACTCGGCATGTTCTCTGCCGAATCTTAACCGGACCTGACAGGATTACTTGCCGGTGAAAGTTATCTCGACGTTTTTTCTTCGTGAAATTTCAGGAGCGCCTTGACGGCCGGCGGTAGTAGATCAAACAGATCGCCGCACAAGCGATTAGGCCAAGGAACATGTCGAACGCGGGTGCGGGAAATTCCGGAACAGAGAACCCTTGCGGGCTTAGCGCTAGACCAATCCTTTGGCCTTGTAGGTTGCTGTAGCCATCATAGAACATCATGTAATTGTTCCCAGCCTGAACGACACTCGGTTGTTCGACTCCGGCAGAATCCCAACTACCCGGAGGCCCAGGGCTCAAAATCGGGTTGCTTGATGATCGTGTCCACGTAGCGCCGTCAGGAGAAGTTGCAAATCCGATACGTGGAACGGCAGCGGTTTGGTTTATTCCGGTATACCAAAGGCCGAAAAATTGTCCGTTCCAGAACGCGGACGGAGAGTAAACGCCGTTTGCATCCCATGCTTTGGGGTCCGATGCGGGCGACAATACCGGGGCAGGCCACTTGGACCATGTGATCCCATCAGTCGACGTCGCGTACAGGATTCTGTTAATGTTTGGCGTTGCAGCGCTTTTCCCACTGTACCACATGTTGTACGTAAGGTTCAAACGGATAACGTAAGGAGCGGCGAGATACCTCTGATCGTTTCCCAACTCCGATGGAACGAGTACTGGATTGCCTGAGTACTTCACCCAGTTGAATCCGTCATTGGATACCGCGAACCCAACTGCTCCTCCCGGGTAAGCAGTAGCGTTGCTCCCGGTATACCACATCAGGTATGCCGTACCATTCCAGGTTACAGATCCTAGTGCGACGGAGGAACTGTCCCACTCACCCGTTAGGCCGGGGAATAGAACAGCGCCGTGTTTTATCCAGTTTATTCCATTAGTTGAGGTAGCGTATCCGATTCTACTGACCCCGGATAAGCCTCCTTGGTACCACATCCTAAATGTGGTGCCATCGTAGAGCACTCTCGGAGTAGTTACGTAGTCCCCATCCCAACTACCTGCGGTGGGAGTGAAAATAGGATAGTTGCCAGCGTATTTTACCCATTGCCCAGAAGCTGCGTATGCGGATGGAAACAGCGACAGTGCGGGAATGAGAATAATCAGGATAAGGATTGATGCTGTTCTAGAAGCCAAGATCGAAACGCGCCCTAATTGAAGAAAACAAGCTATAGAAAAGAAAAAGGTTTGGTTGTACGCGTCTTTGTTCTAGGGTTGATACGCGGGTTGAGCGATGGCGTGTTGGCGTGCAATCGGGGAAGCGGATACTGCCGTATGCCGTAGAGAGAAGCAGACGATTCCTGCGATTAATATCAGAATTGCACTTAATGCGGTAAGTAGAGTACCCGTACCGGGCGCTAGACCAGCCGTACCGGACCCGCTCACGCTCCCAGCAAAGCCGAAACTGAAGATCAACAGTAGGGCACCGAAGACCAATCCTCTAACGCCTGCCTCGGATAGCATACGTTTGCTTGCTAGCGAGAAACAGTGGATTGCGCCCAAGGAACAGATTAGGCTCACACCCAAGACTACAATCGAAGTGGTTGTCAAGCCAGTCAGAGTACTGAGAGGGTTGCTGATGTTGATGGGCAAGGCTAGAATGGTCATTGCGAGGCTCACTACGCCGCCTACGACAAACAGTATGGCTGCTATGTCAACGAAACCGTGCTTCAGTGGTGAAGCTCCATTCATTTTTCCATGACCTCCATACGGATGTACAATCAGCGTAGGTTAAGGCTAGGTGGACCCGGTAGAAATCAAGGGGGCCCGGTAGAAATCTCGACGCAGTCTTCATTACTCGGATACGTTTCTTGTAGCCATGTTCTCTTGGAAATCGTAATCCGAATCTATTAGCTTCGTCAGTAGATTTTCAAGTTCAAAGAATTCAATTCTATATTTGCATTGCAGTTTGGGCATGATCCTACGATGCTTGACTCCTATTGAAACTTCAGCAAGTTGAAATGCGGGGTCATCTGCTTCCGAGTCACCCAGATACATTACGGCGCCAGAGACTCCTAGCTCTCGCTTCAGTTTGTTGAACGCCTCCCCCTTGTCAACCTTCGTGGGAAAGACGTTTGCGAAGGGGCTTGCGTCGGCTTCGACGACGTACAACCCCTGTTCTTTACAGTAGGTTAGCAGAGGAGCAGCCATCCGTTTAGCCTCGTCCCAGTTACGCGACATCCTCCAATCGATGCAGAACGCGATCAGGTTTTCGTCGTCGGATTCCTTTCGCTCAATCACCAGATTGTCCTTAGCTTGTAGAATTTTCTTGAGAACCTCTTGGTATGTCTTCTCAAAGGGTTCATTCCGTTGTCGGACCCTTTCATCGAGAAATGTCTTCTCGCCCACTTGCATCTCCAAACCGCAACTTGCGGAGATACCGTGTGCGAATGGAACCCGTTCTCGAATGAAAGCGAGATCTTTGGTGGTAACGATTCCAAATGTGACATGTTTGCTTACCTTGGTAAGCATTCGACGGTGCATTGGAGAGAGGACTGCATCCTCACGCCGAGCCTCCAACTGTGACAGCGTCCCATCGTAATCCGAAAAAAGCGCAGCAATCTTCACTTTAACTCCCCCATTTAACCGGTGTCGGCAGACTTGCTGTTATAACAGTGGTGCTAATTTGCCTTGTTGGAAACTGTCTACCCGACCCCGCCACCAAACGGCCCCAT
>JBEKPE010000087.1:0-11764 GCA_049521055.1 Bathyarchaeia archaeon | reverse complement strand
TCTCCAAGAAGAAGGCGATAGCCACGCAAACTATGGGCAGTGCGCTAAAGGAAATGAAGAGGGAACTGCGAGGAGTGGGAGCTAAAGTGGACGGGTAGGCATGGCTACTACAGTTTAATGTACCGCTGAATTTGTTCCTCAATCACGTGCATGCTGCCACGCCAGAAATCTGGCTTATGTATATCGATTCCAAATCTCCCAGCCAGTTCCGCGGGTGTCGCCTCTCCCGTGCTTGCGAGCAGGGCCTCGTAGTCCTTCACAAATTGCCGCCCTCGCTCTCTGTAAATGGCGTAGAGGCCTGTACCGAAAAGTAAGCCGAAGGCATAAGGGTAGTTGTAGAATGAGAAGCTGGGAAGGTAGTAATGGACTTTCCAAGCCCACATGTATTTGTGTAGGAACCTCTCGTCTAATCCTTCGGCATATGTAGCCTTTTGGCATCTTAGCATAATTTCACAGAAATCGTCTGCCGATAGTTCGGAGGTAACGCGTTTTTCGAATACTTCCTTCTCAAATAAGAAACGTGATGTTATGTCGACGATTACCTGACTAGAACCGATGAGTGAGGTTTCCAGAATTGCCAATTCTCCTTCCGAGTTCGCTGCTTGCGCTAGTGCCGCATTAGTTATGATTGTTTCATCCATGATCGAAGCGGTTTCCGCCAAGGTCATCGGTGTGGTCCGCTGCAACAGGTGTTTTCCGGATAGGCATTCGTTGTGGAAAGCGTGGCCTAGCTCATGGGCCACGGTGGACACTTGGTCGAGAGAACCATCGAAGTTGCAAAGAATACGAGACTCTTCAACTCCCGGTACGTCCATACAGAATGCTCCGCCACGTTTGCCATTACGGGGTTCAGCGTCGATCCAATGATTATCGAACGCTCTCTTTGCGAGTTTTTCCAAGCGTTCATCAAAACTTCGAAACTGGGTGAGAATGAAACTGATCGCCTCCTCCCAGGTGTATCTCTTCTCATTCTTCCCCACCGGCGCGAATAGTTCCCACCAAGGGAGCCTATCGTGTCCAAGTCTCTTCGCCTTGGCCGTTAGATACCGCCGAAATGTGGGGAACGATTCATGCATTACCGAGAGTAAAGTATCTAGGGTCTCGCGGTCAATTCTTGAGGTATCGAGTGAATCATGGAGGGCATCTTTTCGTCCACGTCGTTTGTCAACCGTGATTGAACTTCCCTTTACCCCGTTCAGGGCGGCTGCCAAGGGTTCGCGGACGGTTTCCCATGCGGCGAGTTCGGTTTCGTAGGCTCGATGTCGAACATTCGCGTCAGGATGATGGCTTAGGTTTTGGAGAGCAGTTATTGGCATCGTCTGAAGCTTTCCGTCGAGTTCGAGACTTACGGTTAATTGAGAGCAAATTGTCCCTTGGAGTTTGCTCCAAGCGTTTGATCCGCTCAGTTCAAGCTCGGACGCTAAGGCTTCCTCCGGTTCACTCATGAGGTAACGGCTTTGTTCGGCTGTTTCGCGGAGGTAGAACGCGTGATCCTTCGCCGCTCCTTCCTCTTCCAGAATCGATGGCAAAGCGTCTTTGATTGTACCGACCCAGCCTCTGAATCTCACCTCTTGCTTCTGCAGTCGAACCCCGACCATTTCGAGTTCTGACTCAAGCCGCTTTGCGTTCGTATTGTAAGAGTCTGTAGTAACGAATGATGCTACGTAGGCGTTGATGGTCGAGTATAGGCGCAATGCTCTGTTGGTTCGGTCTAAGTAGCCATCGATGAGGGGCTTCGCCTGAGTACCGGGGAAGTTGGCAACTGAATTAGGTGCTCTAGATATCCTCTGGCGATCGAGATACTCATCTAGAGCGTCAACCTGACTACTCAAATCCGAGATAGCCTTTCGAAGGGAATCGGTTTCAAGGCCGGCATAGACGTTGGAAAGATCCCATCTTGGCAATTGACCTACGTCGGTAGTAGTCAACGGCTTAACCTTCGCCGCCGTAGTCATCGGTTTGGCTATTAAAGGGAAAAGCCTGAACCTAGAAGTAGCGGAGTTGATTGATACCACGCTAATTCTTTGGCAGGCATGCTCATGACGTCTACAATATTCCTTATTGGAATGGCGGGTTCTGGAAAGTCAGCGCTCGCCGCTGCGTATTCACAATGGCTTAGGAGCACGGACCAAGATATTCTCGTTGCGAACCTGGACCCGGGGGCTATCGCGTTACCCTACAACCCGGACATCGACGCTCGCCAATATGTGGACGTAGAGAAGTTGATGCTGGACTACCGGCTTGGGCCGAACGGGGCGCTCATCATGGCGTCTGACTTGCTCGCAGATCATCTGGAGGAGATACGGTCAGAGATAGATTCAGCCAACCCGGACATTCTCCTTGCGGACACACCTGGCCAGATAGAATTGTTCGCATTCAGAGAGGGAGGACGGTTCATTGCAACCCAGTTGGCCGAGGGCGATCAAGCGGTCATTTATCTAATGGATGCGCCTTTCACGAAATATCCGCTTAACTTCGCATCCAACATGTTCCTCTCGGCTGCTGTACACAGCCGGATTCAACAGCCTCAAATTCTAACATTATCTAAAGCAGATTTGATTACCGAACAGGAAATCGATATGATAGTGTCTTGGGCAACTGAGCCCGACGCCTTCGATCGATCACTTCAGACAGTCAAAGAACAAAATTTCTCGTTGATTTTAAGAAACCTAGCCAACGCGATCTTCGAAACAGGGCTACTATCGGAACCCATCCCAGTCTCAGCCAAAAACAACTCTGGACTCATGGAACTTAACGCCGCAGTGACCCGAATTCTCACGGGCGGTGAAGAGGCCTCCACATAGAAGCCGTGGGAAACCGGCCACGAACGGTAAATAGTAGTGGAATAGGTGTCGGATCAAAGTTCGAAGGAAAAGACTTGGCCCAAGAGATCGCAGAGCGAATCATCAGCAGCGCTCAAAAGCAAAAACGGCAAGCCCTACTAGAACCTGAGGCCAAAGAGATTTGCATCGCCTATGGCATTCCGACTCCGGCATTTCGAATCGCCCACACCCTGTCCGAGGCTACATTGCTTGCGGAACAAGTGTCGTTCCCTGTCGTACTGAAGATAATTTCCCCCGACATATTGCACAAGACAGAGGCTGGCGGGGTCATCATGAGCCTGAACTCGAAAGACCAAGTCAAAGCCGCATACGAGCAACTTCTCTCGAACGTAGAGGGATACAAAGAAAACGCTCGGATCGATGGCGTCCTAGTACAGCACATGGCGCCCAGAGGCGTGGAAGTGATCGTTGGGGGCCTCAGAGACAGCCAATTCGGACCAACCGTACTCTTCGGACTAGGCGGAATTTTCGTTGAAGTGTTGAAGGACGCCAGTTTTAGAGTAGCCCCGATGACCGATTTGGATACAAAGCAAATGATTAGGGAGATTCGTTCGTACCCCATACTTCAAGGAGTCAGGGGGCAACCCCCCGCTGATGAAGACGCAATAACCGGTATCCTTCAGGCCACTTCAAGGATGTTGCTTGAGAATCAAGAGATACAGCAGATAGACCTCAACCCCGTAATGGTATACGGAAAAGGGGCCACGGTCGTCGACGCCAGAATTGTCTTAACCCAATCATTGACACCATCCAACTAATTATATATGTGCGAGAAAGTCATTCCCACATCCCTCAGACAGCGGTGTAAATTGAAAACCTCTTACGCCACACCTACTTACTCAACGAGTATCCCGGTGAGTTTCTCCAGCGTTCACTCCAGTATGACACGACTGGGTGAATGCTTGGGAGATTTGGTTACGGACCGGTTGCAGCCGCGTGCCCACATAGCCGATTATCTCATTATCCAGAACCCTAGTGTTCCATTTCGCTTAGTAGGGCGTCGCTGAATGAGTACCGAAGTAATCCAGACATCTCTCGACAACCTTTACCGTGAGCTCGATGACCTGAAAACCAAGAACGCCGCCAGGAAAACGGACATTGCGAATCTTCGAAGACGAATAGATGAGTCCGCCGACGAACGAGACAGGCTGAACGCAGATGTCAAGAAGTTATCTGACGAGGTAAAGAAGCTCAAGTCTCAACGCGACGCATTAAATGGACGCGTAAAGGAACTAAAGGTGAAACGTGACGAGCTGAGAACTCAAGCTGCAGAGAAACGTGAAAGCCTCACAAAACTCTTGGACCAAACACATCTGATGTCTGAGCAAATCAAAGGCAGCGTCTCCGAACTCTACCGCCAGATCAACAGCCTCGAATGGTACATTCAAACGAATCCTTTGGCCCCGAAAACTGAGAGGAACATAATTGCCAAGATTAGCGTCTTGGAACACGATTTAGCGAAACATAAGGGGCTCAGAAACGTTAAAGACAAATTGGTACAATTACGAGTCGAAGTTGGGGCCCTGAGAATCCAAGCCCAAGCAACCCACGCGGAACTAATGAAAAATGCTGAGGAAAGCGAGAAAGTTCACAAATCAATGTATGAACTAGCGAAGAAACTCATCGAAAAGAAGAAAGAAGCAGATGTGAAACACGCACGATTCCTTGATCTGAATCAGGAACGTCGCGAGGCGGTAAGCAAACTCAGGGAAAGCCTAGAACGCATCGATCAGCTCCGAACCAAAATAGGAGAAACGAAGGAGTCGCAGTCGCCGCGGCTAAAGGGTGAGAAAGTAAAGTCACAGTACAAAGAAGCTGCGACCGAAAAGATGCGAACCGGTGGAAAATTGTCATTTGAGGAATTCCAGGCGTTAATGGAGGACTCGAGTTCAGATACCGACGAAGACTAGAAATTTCGTGCAACAACATTGCCAAGAATCGCGATCATCGGCGGCAGCGGCCTAGAAGACCTCCTACAAGGATCAAAGATAGTTCGCCTCGAAACACCATACGGCACACCGCCCCCAATCTCTGTTGGAGTAATCGGACGAGAGGAGGTCGCGTTTCTGCCCCGACATGGGCCAAAACATGACGTCCCGCCGCACAAAATAAACTACAAAGCGAACGTCTATTCGCTTAAGCAAGTTGGCGTAGAACGAATCATAGCGACCAACGCCGTAGGCGCCATTAGCACCGGCTACAACCCCGGCGATTTGGCTATCCCATCCGACATTTTAGACATGACCAAGTCACGAAGCGGCACCTATTTTGATGCGGCTCCGGTTACTCACATAGATGTAACGGAACCTTACTGTCCCGAACTCTGCAGCGTCTTAGCAGAGTGTTGCAAGACGACAGGAGTTGCCTTTAGAGCCAAAGTTATCCTTGCTGCGACCGAAGGGCCGCGGTACGAAACCCCAGCCGAAATCCGAATGCTCAGCAAACTCGGAGGAGACATAGTGGGTATGACTGGGGCACCTGAAGTCTTCCTGGCTAGAGAACTCGAGATCTGCTACTCAACTCTCTGCTTCATCTCGAACAAGGCAGCTGGAATGCAGGAACGATTATCAGCAGTTGAAGTTATGAACGTAGGTAAACGCGTTATGCCGTCAATGCTCAAAGTCATACGCGCAGCCGTCGAGAAAATCCCCACCGAAAGGACGTGCATGTGCGCCACCGCTACACACCAGGCTAAGGTGTAGCTCATGCTGCCAACTTTTCTCAAAGCGATCGGTGCATATAGTTTCTATGAAAGTTGGCTGGTACGTGAGGTAAGTTCCGATGAGATGCCAGAGCACGTTGGAATAATACTTGACGGCAACAGACGATGGGGGTTCGAGAAATACGGCGTGAAACTCGATGGCCACCTGTACGGAGCACGAACGGGAGAAGATTTTCTTGAGTGGTGCCTTGACCTGGGGATCAAAACAGTTACACTCTATGTTTTCTCAACAGAAAACTTCGCCAGGCCGAAGGAAGAGATCAGCACGATACTGAAGCTGATTGAAAATGAAACCCGCAAGCTTGTAACCGATAAGCGAATTCATCAAAACAAAGTACATGTGAAAGCAATAGGGAGGATAGAATTACTCCCAGACACGTTGAAGAGTGCGTTGGCTGAAGTTGAGAAGGTAACGGCTGACTACGACGAGCACTACTTGAACATCGCCGTGGCTTACGGAGGCAGAGCAGAAATCGTCGATGCTGCCAAACGAATAATTGGCGAGGTCAAAAGCGGCGCACTAGATGAGGACTTAGTCGACGAAGACACGTTCAGAAAGTACCTGTACACCTCACATCTACCGAACCCCTACCCTGAACTCATAATTCGAACGTCAGGCGAGGAAAGATTGAGCGGCTTCCTTCTCTGGCAAGCAGCCTACAGCGAGTTCGTCTTCCTAGACGTATACTGGCCTGAATTTCGCAAAATCGACCTACTGAGAGCCGTAAGAACCTACCAACGCCGAAAACGAAGGTTTGGCAGCTAAACCTACCCCTCTTTCGGTCCTCGTCCATGTGGCCTAGGGCCACACCCCAGAGAATCACGCATGAATGATACGTCAATTTGTTCCCCCAGGAACAAATTCACTTCAACGATCCGCGGCCGGCCTCGTAGGTTGACTATGGCTCCGCCTTGCGAGTGCGGGAGGAGGAAGTGTATCCAGCACGGTTGAAAGTATGGTGTGACACAGGTGTGTCACACCCTCGTTTTCTCTTCGAACCAGGCGAGAAGAGCGGATGTGGCATGCCACTCCTGCCTTGGCCCTGCCAAGACTCCGCGAGCCGCCATTTCCATTAAATGGGGAAAGACTTGGGCAGTCTGATCCAAGCCGACACAACCCTTCGATGAGGGGTCTCGCCGCAACCAACCTGGCAACCCTTATGGTAGATGCTTCTGGTTTACCCTAACTTGTCTGTTTCACGCTGGATTTCAACAGCAGCGGCATGCCAAAGTTGACACGGCCTTATCCATACAAATCATCATGAAAATGTAACCAAGCCTTATCTTCGCACCTTCTTAGCAGCCGAGGTAACACGATAGTCGCTAAAGTAGCAAAATCCCGCGCATCCATCGTGGCGAGGGTGAACAACAGTTGGTATACATCAAAAGGATCGACCTCAGAGGCTTCAAGACGTTCGGAAAGAAGGCAACCGTTCACCTAGAACGCGGGCTTACAATAGTAACCGGTCCCAACGGATCCGGCAAATCCAACATTCTAGATTCCGTCAAATTTGCCCTCGGTGAACTTAGCCCGAAGGAGCTTAGGGGGGAAACAATAGGCGACCTGATCCACAAAGGTGCCCAAGCATCCACCACACACTCAGCATGGGTCGCGGTGCAATTTGACAACCATGACAGACGCATACCCATCGATGCCGAAGCCGTAACGATCTCTCGAGAGTTTCGACGTGGTGGAGAGGGCATCTACCGGCTGAATGGAAGGAAGATCTCGAGGAAACAGCTCACAGACATTCTCTCCTCAGCCGACATCCAAGTCTCGGGCTACAATATCGTCCCGCAACACGCCATAACCAGGCTTGCTGAGGTTACCGCCGAAGAACGCCGCAAGATAATTGAAGATATGATCGGGATAGCCGTATACGATGTAAAGAAGACCTCAGCCCAAGCGGAATTGCAAAAAGCCGACGTCAACCTTCAAGTCGCATCCGCAAAGATCGAAGAAGTTCGACTTCGAGTTGAATCCCTCGAAAAGGAACGCAATGACTTCCTAAAGTTCGTCCAAATAAAAAGTGAAATGTACGAGCTTCAAGCCGAGGCCGTCTCGCATAAAATTCTGAAAGCCAAGCAAAAGGCCGCAGACCTAGAAGGTCAAATGAACGAAAACCAACAACAGATACAAGAACTCAAGACCAAACGAGACCAACTAATCCAAGAGAAAGGAAGACTCGAATCCGAAAAGAGAGAATACGAAGACTCTGTGGGAGAGAAAGGCAGCAGCAAGCTGCTCGAAGTTCAACGAACAATGGGCGACACGAATGCCACAATCGCCGGACTTCGAGCCCGAGCTGACGCCATCAAGTCTAATACAAAATCACTGCACACGCAGAAGCTTGAACTTGAACAGAACTCGGCAGAAATAGACAAGAAAATCTCCAGTTCTAGGATGGAACTACTACAGCTCGAAACACAGCACACCTCCACACTGAAAGAGCTAGAGTCCAAGCAGGCGTTAGCAGATGCGTCATTCAATGCGCTCACAGGATTAAGAGAGACCCTTGGGGAGAGGAATAAGGAAGCCGAGGATCTGGAACGAACGATAGGCGAGTTAAACAACCGAATCCTCAAGTTCAACGCCCAGATCAAAGCCAGCGCAACAAAAATTGACCTCCTCAATAACCACCTCCTAACTCTTACTTCACGTAAGGAGGAGTACGAGACTGTCCTGCAAAGTATTACGAATCGTCTTGATGACCTGAGGTCAGCGAAACAGGACGAGGAAAAGAGAGCGTCAGAGGCTGAGGCCAAGGTTGCCGACTACACTGCAATAAAGGAGCAACGATCGATAGAGATTGAGAATGCAAATGAAGTTGCCAAGCGGGCAGCCGTTGCATTAGCCGAAATCGATACACAGAGGACGATAGCTCAGACTTTTGCTTCAGACGACAAGGCCCTGCGGCTAATCGAAGAAATGGCAAAGGCAGGCACGGTCACCGGCGTATACGGAAGAGTTGCAGACCTCATCAAAGTGAAGAATGGAGATCTGAAACCGGTCGAAGCTGCGGCCGCCGGCTGGCTCAAGGCGATCGTAGTCAAGGACATGGAAACAGCGATCTACTGCATTGAAGTACTGAAGAAGACCAAGGTCGGACGTATCAAACTTATTCCGTTAAAGGGGCTTCAAAAGACCGCGAAAACGCCGATCCCCAAACAAATTCCAGAAATCGTCGGGCCGATGACGGAGCAGTTGGACTTTGACGACCAGATCCGGCCGGCGATCGAATACGTCTTCGGCGACACAGTGCTAACAACCACGCAAAAATCCGCCTTCCTTGCCTCTCTCAAGGGTACTCGAGCGGTAGCCGCAACTGGAGACCTTTACGAACCAGGAGGCGGGATGGAAACCGGTTACTTTAGACAGCCACTCGACATGTCGAAACTCCTGCTTGACGGCCAGACGGTTGGCGAACTCAAAAACACACTTTCCTCCCTCGAAAAACTCACCCTCAAAGCAGGAGAAGAAATCACCAGGATAAACCAAGAAGTACTTGACCAAAGCAAGAACAAGGCCCAGAGCCTCAACCTAACACGCCTAACAGAAAGAGAAATTGAAACAATCAACGAAAACTTAACGCGAGCCCACAAAATAGTGGACGAAACCGCAGTTAGAATCGACCAGATAAACCGCGAAATTGCAACCGAAAAGACAGTCCTTGAAGCTTGCATGGTGAGGATAGAGAATCTGCAGGCGCCATTGTCTTCGTACGAGCATACTCGAGATTCTATGAGTATACGCTCACACTCCACAACCCTCCTTGAAAGGGAGAATGAGCACTCGAGACTAACAAGCGAAGCAAACGACCTACTTCGACAAAAGATTGAGATCGAAGGCCGCAAGCAAGCTCTATCATCAACGATTATTGCAATTGAACCCACACTCGACCAGACAAAGACACAGATCACGGGCATAGACGACCAACTGAAGAAACTGAGCGACGAACTCCTCCAGACAGAGGCCGAACTTCCCAAATTCGAAGACCACCTCAAGGAGGCTAACGCAACCCGCGATCAGCTTTCCGAAGAATTAGCGGGAGTGAAAAAGAAACGTGACGAGTACGATCATCACCTCAGAGGATTAGAGGGGGAAATCACCGAAATCCTTGAGGAACTTGACCCAGCAACCAGCAAACTCGCTGCAGATTGACTTCCATTTCAACGAACTGAAGGAACTGGGCTACACAGAAGTAACCGAGGTCTCTGACGTCGAGATCGAAAGAGTGGACAAGATTCTACCCGTCCTCAAGAAAGAACTAGCGTCAATAGGCGGCGTAAACGAACTTGCCTCTTCACAGTACGACGAAGTCAAGGAAAATTACAAGCACCTAGCCTCAAGGATCTACGACCTAGAGAAGGAGAAACTCTCCATCGTACAGTTCATGAATGAAGTAGACCGGCAGAAACTTGAGGCATTCATGAAAGCATTCAACCAGGTCAGCGCCTCATTCAATGAAATCTTCTCCACTGTCACAAGCGGATCAGGACGCATGTTCCTCGAGAACCCTGAGAACCCGTTCGAGGCCGGCGCCGACATCAGGCTGCAATTTCCAGGCAAAACTGAGATGACGATCGGAAGCGCCAGCGGCGGAGAGAAATCTGTCGGCACAGTCTGCTTCATACTAGCACTTCAAGCCATCCATCCCATGCCATTCTATATGATGGACGAAATTGACGCCCACCTAGACGTAGTTAACTCTCAGAAGCTAGCTGAACTTTTGAAATCGAAATCGAAAGGCTCACAATTCATAATCGTTTCGCTGAAAGATGTAACAATTTCTCGCGCCGACGCGGTCTACGGCGTGTTCATTCAAGAGGGAGTTTCTCAGATCGTCGGGCTACCAATGCAAGAGGTGAGGACGGTTGGAAGAGCTAAGTAAACCATTCTGGCTACGGCCACCCTACCTGATCCTGTTCGACCTGCTCAGGCTTCACCGCATCAAACCTTGGGACGTGAACATCACGGAACTCCTAAACGCCTTCCTAGGCGAGATGAAGAAGAGCGGTTACATCGACTTCTCCGCCTCGGGAACCGCCCTACTCTCATCGTCAGTAGTTCACCGAATGAAATCAGAACTCGTCCTCAAAATGGAGGAACCACCGAAACCCCCAGTACCCAGGCCAAACGAGGAAATACCACCCCCGCTACCCTTTCCCCTACGCTTCGAATACACCTCCACATCGGTCGCAGAAATCCTACGCACGCTTCAAGAAGTACTTGCGAATGAAAAGGCGGTCTTGGCGAAGAAACCGTTCATTCTGAGCCCACCATCCGTCTTCGAACAGTTCGACGAGTTCCTAGCCAACATTGAAGAGAACATCGAAACCTACTACGGCCACTTGATCAAGCTCAGCATCAGAGAACTACCACTCTCCTTCAGAAAAGTGGTAGAGGGCCAAACGTTATTGGAAGCCGTGAGGGTCTTCATCATGCTACTCTTTCTGGCCAATCAAAAGAAGATCATCCTAACGCAGAACGAGGGAGACTCTGACTTATACATAAGATTAGGCGAGGTCTCGCCCCCAATTGTCTGAACCCACACCTCCGCCCCCACCAGAACCTAAGCTTTCAATCCCGAAAGCTAGAACGAAAGTCGCTTTGATCGAAGCCGCACTCTATGTCACGGGCAAGCCCTTGGACCTAAAGACGCTGGGCTCGGTCGTGGAGTTCAGATCGGAGGACAAGATCAAGGAACTAGCCCGGTATCTCAAAGCAAAGTATGGGTCAGACGGTAGCGCCCTCGAAGTCTTAGAGTTAAGCGATGGAAGGTTCGTCATGCAACTCAAGCCACAGTATGTTCGCCATGTCAAGCGACTGGCCACAAGGCAGCTGCTCACACCAGGCCCGATGAAGACGCTATCATTCATCGCCTATCGGCAACCGGTTACTCAGTCGTATCTCGCGAAAGTCCGTGGAAACCTAGCTTACTCGCACGTGAAACAGCTTCGTGAGATAGGCCTGATTTCTGAGGAGAGATTAGGGCGAACGAAGGTCCTTCGCACGACCCCGAACTTCGCGGACTACTTCAACCTAAGCCATGAACCCCAAGCTCAGAAGAAGCAGCTGGAACGCCTCTTCGACAACATCAAACTGCAACGAGGACCAAAGAAAGCCCAGATACCAAACCCCGTGCCAATCTCAAAATCAGAGCAACTACCCTAAGCTAACCCATCCGACGAGAAGGGG
>JBEKPE010000086.1:0-9744 GCA_049521055.1 Bathyarchaeia archaeon | reverse complement strand
CGCATAATGAGCCACCTATACTGGCTGGCAATCAACGCCGGCGTATTCTCAGGCCACACCACGATCTTCATGTACGCTTTCGGAGACCGCGACCTATTCATCGAACTGGCCGAGATGCTTACGGGCGCACGGCTAACTTACTCGTTCCTTCCGCCTGGGGGACCGAGACGTGACCTTCCCGCTGAATTCCAAGACCGCCTCCTCAAACTACTCGACTATTTCGAAAGGCGGCTCGTCGAATACGATCGCATATTCTTCAGCAACCCACTCGTAATCGCTCGCGCCAAAGGAATTGGCACGCTCAAACGCGATGAGGCCATAAGGCTCGGCATGACGGGCCCGGTTCTACGGGGGTCAGGCGTCAAGTACGATGTTCGCAAGGTGGAACCATACGGCGCTTACGCTGACTTGGATTTTGAGATCCCGGTTTTCGAAGAAGGCGATTCCTACGCACGCTTTCTGGTCCGGTTCGAAGAGATGAAACAGAGCATCAAGATAATTCGCCAAGCACTCGAGAAAATGCCCAAGGGGCCAATCGCGCGAAAAGCTCCGCTGATCATACCGGAAGGAGAAGCGATCGGCCGCGTTGAATCCTCCCGAGGTGAATTAACATACATGGTAAAGGGCGACAACAGCGACAAACCGAGCAGAGTGAAAATAATGAACGGCTCATTCCGAAGCCTCATAGCACTGCCCTACCTGATTCGAAACGTGCACGTTGCAGACATGCCCATCATTTACGGCAGCTTAGACTACTGGCCAGTAGAGGCAGACAGGTAAGGGAAGAACGTTCATGGTTTTTGGAGCTATGTATGAAGGAATCAAGCACATCTTCAAACGAACATTCACCTTGAAGTATCCTTACCAGAAAGTACTGCTGCCCAAGGGGTTCAGGGGGAGACACATCCTCTACATGGAGAAGTGCACCGGATGCGGAATCTGCGCGTGGATCTGCCCCGAAAGATGCATATCATTCGTCCCACCTGCAGATGGAAAAGAACACCCGCAGAACCCTGAGAACCGATTCCCTCAATACTGGTACGCACGCTGTTGTTTTTGCCATTTTTGCACAGATTACTGTCCTACTGGAGCGTTGGATTACTCACCAGATTACGAGCTTGCGGAATATGATCGTGAACTTCTCGTTTGGAGTCCCGAGCGACTCGCTAAGGTACCAACTAACGTCGGAACGTACCGGTCGGTGTTTCATGGAAACAAAGGGAGCATGGGTGTGACTTACGAACCTGTTGAGAAGCAACCTAAAACCTAGTAACAACTCTTAGGATTAGGTTCGCGATTTACGTCGAGTGGTGTTGTGTCAAACTATGTCGGACGTTACTGATCATATTAACCGTAACATTGAGAAGAGGACGAAGGCTCGGAAGCGGAAGCGAGGCCCTTATCGAAAGTCGTCTCCGTTACCGGTTGGGTTCTGAGTTTTTCATAACGTACGTCATATTTAATAGCGCCAATTTGATCTACCCGAACAAAACTCGTAAGGAATGATATTGAATGCCAACCACGCTCGAAATCAAAGATCTTCATGTTAGCATTGAAGGTAAACAGATTCTGAAAGGAGTCGACCTAACGGTTGTGCAGGGTGAAATTCACGCGATCATGGGCCCTAACGGCTCAGGAAAGAGCACCTTAGCAAACACGCTGATGGGCCATCCGAAGTACAAAGTTGACAGCGGGGACATCTTGGTCAATGGTGAAAGCATCGTGGGCATGGCACCAGACCTTCGCGCGAAGCGAGGCCTTTTCTTAGCGTTCCAATACCCTCTCGAAATTTCCGGTGTCCCGCTCGCACAATTCCTTCGCTCAGCCTACAGATCTCTTAAGGGTGAAGCGAAGAGCGACGCAAAAGGCGTCGGTGGTGAAATGATCTCCGCTCTCGCCTTCAAGAAGAAACTTGAGGAGAAAATGAAAGAGGTCGATATGGACCCTGCATTTACGAAACGCTACTTGAACGAAGGATTCTCAGGGGGCGAGAAGAAACGGGCCGAGGTTCTTCAAATGGCAATTCTTCAACCCGCAATAGCGATTATGGATGAGACCGATTCGGGTTTGGATATTGACGCTGTAAGGAAGGTTGCCGAGGTTGTTGCACGAATGGCTGGCCCCCAGATGGGCGTGTTACTGATCACGCACTATCAACGCATTCTTGAGTACATCAGGCCACAATTCGTTCACGTGATGGTAAACGGCCGAATATTCAGATCAGGAGGACCCGAACTGTCGAAGATGCTTGAGGAGAAAGGATACTCATGGATCGAGCAAGAGGCTGCTGCAACGGTTTGAAGGGAACCCTTATTACGTATGTCATGCGAGGGCTCAGTGATTAACGATGGCAACTAAACAAACCCTCGACATTGACTATACTAAATACAACTTCAGGGATTCCGACGAAAGCTACGAGTACAAGTTTCCACCGGGATTGACCAGAGAAGTTGTCGAGAGAATTTCTAAGATCAAGAAGGAACCTGACTGGATGCTCCAGTTCAGACTGCGCGCTTATGATCATTACGTGAAGAGGCCCTTACCCATGTGGGGCGGAGACCTTACAACCCTCAAGTTCGATGAAATGTTGTATTACGCAAGCTCAACTGAAAAGAAAAGCCGCTCTTGGGAAGATGTGCCACCGTACATCAAAGAAACCTTCGAGAAGCTAGGCATCCCTGAAGCCGAACGAAAATTCCTCGGTGGCGTTGGAGCTCAGTACGAATCAGAAGTCGTATACCACAGCCTTAGAGATGACCTTGCAAAGAAGGGCATAATTTTCAAAGACACCGACACGGCACTGCGAGAAAACCCTGAGATCTTCAAGAAATACTTCGGCACCGTCATACCGCCTGAAGATAACAAGTTCGCCGCATTGAACAGTGCAGTTTGGAGTGGTGGAAGTTTCATCTATGTGCCGCCAGGCGTCACGGTTGATGTGCCTCTTCAGGCATATTTCAGAATCAACACGCAGAACATGGGGCAGTTTGAGCGAACACTCATCATAGCTGATGAGAACAGCCGGTTGCACTACATAGAAGGTTGCACAGCCCCAATCTACTCCACTGATTCACTGCACTCAGCGGTGGTTGAGATCATAGCTAGACCTGGTGCGTCCGTGCGATACACAACAATCCAGAACTGGTCTAATGACGTCTACAACTTGGTCACAAAACGAGCCTACGCATATGCTAACGCAACCGTTGAATGGGTAGACGGAAACCTCGGCAGCAAACTCACGATGAAGTATCCATCAATCTACCTGCTCGGACCAGGAGCGAAAGGCGAGATCCTCTCAGTTGCATTCGCGGGCAAAGGCCAACACCAAGATTCTGGTGGAAAGGTTGTACACCTCGCCCCACGCACGACTTCCCGAATCACTTCCAAATCAGTCTCAAAAGATGGGGGAAGGACAACATACCGAGGCCTCCTCCACGTCGCCAAGGGAGCTAAGCAGGTTAGATCAACCGTCCGATGCGACGCCCTACTACTCGACGAATATTCAAGAACCGACACTTACCCCTACAACGAGATCAACGAAGACGACGCTACAACAACCCATGAGGCATCAGTAGGCAAGATTGGCGAAGACCAGCTGTTCTACTTGATGTCCCGCGGACTTTCAGAGCAAGAGGCACTCAGCATGATTGTCATGGGGTTCATGGAACCATTCACAAAGGAACTACCAATGGAATACGCCATCGAATTGAACAGGCTCATCCAAATGGAAATGGCCGGCTCAGTCGGCTAAACCAAACCTTCCTTTACTCTGTGCTGAACACCACTATCCGACGCAGTGCATACTAATGTCGACGTTAACGCTAACCCAAGCGACTGACCAGTACATTCGCTCGCTGGCGGAGTCGAGGCAGGAACCGGAGTGGTTGCGGGAATTCCGCCTCAAGTCACTCAACCTCTTCCGAAAACTACCAGCCGAAACCTCCAACTTATACACCAAGTACGTGGACCTGGCCGGAGTCGACTTTGAGTCTACGACTTTAGCTCCTACGGAGCCTTCAAAGTCACAAATCGAAGCAGTTATGGACAAACTGAAATCGGACAGAGCTCTCACCATATTCCAGATCGAATCGAGAACATTTCCCGCGGACATACCTGAAGCCCTCCGAAAGGAAGGCGTCACATTCACGGACATAGGAACCGCGATTCGCAACGAACCGGAAACTTTCCGCCGTTACTTTCTAGAGAAAGCAATACTTCCAGAGGAAGACAAGTTCGCGGCGCTGAACAATGCCCTCTTTACATCGGGATTCTACTTGCGCGTCCCGAAAGGCATTGAGGTAACCGTCCCATTCAGATTTGTGACCATACTCGACTCTGAAGGAAGCGGGGTTTTCGCGCAGAACCTTGTAATGGCTGAAAATCGGAGTAAGTTCACGATTCTTGAAGAACTATACTCGACCCGCCTGACTGCCCAATCGAGAAAATCGACCTACAGTAACCTCTCAGAAGTGTACCTACATGAAGGCGCAGAAGTTACGTACGGTAGCATCAACAACCTCGGCCAAAGCGTAAACGTGTTCTCAAATAAGAAATCGATCGGAAAACGAGATAGCAAGATGGTGTGGGCCTCTGGGTTGTTGGGTGGGGCGTTTACACGTTCTCGAATTGAGAGCGTAATGAATGAATCAGGTGCATCTTCTGAGAATGTTGAGGTTGTGTTTGGAGCTGGCACACAGCGCTTCGATACGGTCTCGAACATAACCCATAGCGGACCAAACACCAGCGGCCACGCCATCTCGAAAGGAGTGGTCAAGGATAAGTCAAGGGCCATCTTCAAAGGCATGATCAGAATCGACAAAAACGCCAAACACTCGCGCGCCTACCTCGCGGAACACGCAATGATACTCGGGAAGGACGCTTTAGCCGACGCCATACCAGGGCTTGAGATCGACACTAATGACGTGAAAGCCACACACTCGGCGTCAGTTGCACAAATCAACGAAGAAGAAATCTTCTACCTAATGTCCAGAGGCCTATCAGAAGATGACTCGAAGAAACTCATCATAGTAGGATTCTTCGAACCAATAGTCGAACGAATCCCTGTACCGGAAATCGCGAAACGGATCCGACGGATCCTCGACCTGAAGTGGTCGGGAATCTACGATTTCGCCTCCTCCTTGAACGTCCCCGCGTTCGACGATGAATACTACGAAGAAGGCCACAAAACCAGAGACATATTCGAAGGACACTACAAGTACCGCTAGTACCAACGTAACGTGCTCAAACGCTAGGAAGGAAAACATGCCTAGACGTGGTTCTTGAGTTTCTCCATGTAGTGTTCCCGAAACTTTCTGACCTTAGGCGCGATAACCATCTGGCAGTAAGGCTGGCGAGGGTTGTTCTTGAAGTAGTCCATGTGATAGTCCTCCGCTCGGTAAAAGGCCTTGAACGGTTCAATTTGCGTCACTATAGGCGCGTTCCATAGTTTCGCCGCCGTCACTTCACTTACGACTTGTTGGGCTGTTGACTTCTGTTGGTCACTGTGATAGAAAATTGCTGAACGATATTGCGTCCCCACGTCTGCTCCCTGCCTGTTCAAGGTTGTCGGATCGTGGACCGTGAAGAAAATATTCAGGAGCTCTTCGTAGGAGATAATTGCCGGATCAAAGGTTACTTGAACTGCTTCCGCGTGTCCCGTTTTGCCCGTGCAGACTTGCTCATAAGTAGGATTTGGTACCGTACCTCCCGCGTAGCCGGGCTCAACTTTCTCTACGCCCTTCAACTCCTTGAATACGGCTTCCGTGCACCAGAAACATCCCCCAGCCAGGGTAGCAATCTCCATCGTACAACTCACACGACCCTATTGTTCGAGGCGCCGTATAAGCGAGAAATTGAACAGACTAGGCGAACGCCATTCCCGATCAGCCTACACGGCAACGGAGCGCTCGCCAGCAATTCGAATGGATTAAAGACTTATCGGGATTCCCCGACTAAGCCTTACAGGGTTGGCCTATGAGCACACGAAATCTTAGAATCGGACTCATACAGATGCAAGTTACAGACTCAAAAACAGAGAACCTCCGGCACGTAATTCGATCTCTTGAGGAAATGGGAAAAGATTGCGATTTAGCTGTTTTCCCAGAATATAGTATGGGTTATCCGAAAGGTACACTATCCCGCGATTATGTGGAGGACCTCGCAGAGCCCTTAGATGGAGAATTCGTCGAGACTGTAGCAGAGAAGAGTAAGGAAAAACAAATCGCAGTCGTGTTGCCGATCTTCGAGAAGGCAAGTGCATCGATATTCAACACGGCGGTCATCATTGATCGTGGAAAGGTTATGGGCGGCTATAGGAAGATCCACTTGTTCGACGCTTTCGGATTTAGGGAATCAACATTTTTCCATCCCGGATCAGAATTGATTCTCGCAAATGTCGGCGATACTACATTTGGCGTTGTTACGTGCTACGACATTCGCTTTCCTGAACTCGTAAAGAAAGAGGCTATGTCTGGTGCGACAGTAATAATAGTTCCAGCCGCTTGGTTTCGCGGCCCGCTGAAAGAGGAACAATGGCAAACCTACCTGACGGCACGGGCCGCTGAGAACACGTGTTTCGTAGTGGGGGTAGGAAACGCCAATGAAAATTTCGTTGGCAGAAGCATTGTAGCCAACCCATTCGGAGTCAAAGTGCTTGATTTGGGATATGGAGACCGAATTGGACAATACGAAATCGATAACAACCTGATAACGAATGCGAGAGAGACGATTCCTGTTCTCCAGCAATCTCGTAACACTGCAGATATTCAATGCAGGCGACTCTGAATAGGGAGAGCTGTTTAGTTTGAGTGATCATGTGAAGGCTTGTGACATTTCTGAAGTACCGCCGGGGTCAATGCGTGCCGTGGATCTGGGTGACAAGAAGATTATGATCGTTAATGTGGATGGAAAGTTATTCGCCACTGACAGGGTTTGTACCCATGAGACTGCGGACCTCTCTACCGGTTTCTTAATCGGTTCCGTGGTAACCTGCCCTCTCCATCTCTCGCGATTTGATGTAGTAACGGGAGAGGTGCAAAATGCCCCCGCCACCGTGCCGCTAAAGACGTACGGGTTGAAGGTGGAAGGGACAAGCGTATACGTTCAAGTTTAATCCGTCTGGGTGCCGGTTGGAGAGCTTATATCACTTCGAAGCCGATAATCTCTTCACCGCAACCTCGTAGGCCTGAACGTTGGTCGAAAAACTCACAACTATCAATGCCGCAAGAATCCGGGAAGATTTCCCAGTACTCAAACGGTACGTTAACGATAAGCCACTAGTGTATTTTGATAATGCGGCCACTTCGCAGAAACCGAAAGTTGTGATTGATGCAATTGTCAGGTACTATGGGGAATACAATGCGAACATTCACCGAGGTATCCACAAGCTAGCAGAAGAGGCAACGCTTGCGCATGAGGAGGCGAGGGAGAAGATTGCGAAGTTTGTCAACGCCAAGCGAACCGAGGAAATCATATTCACCCGAAATGCGACCGAATCAATAAACCTCGTAGCCTATTCTTGGGGTCGAGCAAACATTCGGAGTGGAGATAAGATCGTTCTTACGATAATGGAGCACCACAGCAACATCGTCCCTTGGCAGTTATTGGCCCAGGAGAAGGGGGCTAAGATTGAGTTCGTCAAGCTCGATGGAAACGGCGAACTCCGCGAGGACGAGGTTCAGGAGCTGATCGATGAGAAGACGAAGCTCGTCTGCGTGACGCATGCGTCGAACGTGCTTGGGACGATAAACCCAGTTAAGGACATTGGGCGCGTCGCGCACCGTTATGGCGCGATGTTCTTGATTGATGCCGCCCAATCGGTGCCTCACATGACAGTTGACGTAAGAGACACCGATTGTGACTTCGCGGCGTTTTCGGGGCACAAGATGCTGGGTCCCACGGGGATTGGCGTTCTTTATGGAAAGAGCGCGTTACTTGAGACTATGCCGCCATTTCTTGGCGGTGGCGAGATGATTCGAGAAGTGCATACAACCGGCGCCACATGGAAGGACCTGCCCTACAAGTATGAAGCAGGGACCCCGAACATCTCAGGAGCCATCGGACTAGGAGCTGCGGTCGACTACCTTCGCGGAATCGGAATGCGAAATGTTCACGACTACGAAAAGGAGATTACGAGCTACGCACTTGAACGAATGAAGCAGGTCGATGGCCTAGTGATATACGGGCCTATGGATGTCGAACGTAGGGTAGGCGTAGTCTCATTCAATTTAGGTGACATTCACCCCCATGACCTGGCTTCCATACTGGACGAAGAGGGCGTAGCTATCAGGTCCGGCCACCACTGCGCACAGCCCCTAATGGAATTCCTTGAATTACCCGCCACTTCAAGGGCAAGTTTCTATATCTACAACACCAAGGAAGAGGTTGACGTGTTCATTAACGCTCTTGCGAAAGCTAGGAAGCTATTTGCGCGATGAGTTCTGATATTTACAAGGATATTATCCTAGACTACTACAGGAACCCGCGCAACTTCGGCGACCTACCCGACCCCGACGTGCGGGCAAAAGACTCGAACCCGCTCTGCGGCGACATAATCGAAATGCAACTCAAAATCAGAGACAACAAGATCGACGACATACGCTTCAAAGGGAAAGGGTGCGCGATCAGCCAAGCATCAGCTTCTATGCTTACCGAGGTTGTCAAAGGAAAGACCCTCGACGATGTCAAAGCAATGGGTAAGCCAAACGTTCTGGAACTACTGGGCATCGACCCCGGCCCGACACGAATAAAATGCGCCTTACTTGGTTTGAAGGTCCTAAAACTGGCGGTATACGGGCACCTCGGACAAGCCATTACGGAAGAAGTCAAGCAGCTAGTCTAGACTACGAATGAGCCGTCGTATCGGAGTACTAGGCCCCATTCGAGTTCGGTGAAAGGTTTATGTTTCGTGCCGCAGACTGGCTGGGTTCATGCCAAACAAATACGTTCTTCCGGAATTACCCTACAAACCCAACGCGCTCGAACCAGTGATTTCACAAGAAATAATGACGCTTCATCATGACAAACACCACGCAGCTTACGTAAACGGTGCGAACGCCGCACTTGACAAGCTGGACAAAGCCCGCAAGGGCGAAGCCCAGATTGACATCAAAGCCGTTTTGAGGGATTACAGCTTCCACTTCGGAGGCCACATCCTTCACAGCATCTTCTGGCCCAACATGGCCTCGCCAGGCAAAGGCGGCGGAACACCCGGCGGTGCGGTTGGCGACAAGATCAAAGCAGACTTCGGCGGCTTCGACAAGTTCAAACAACAATTCGGCGACGCAGCCAAAGCAGTTGAAGGCTCAGGCTGGGCTCTACTACTCTACGACAACACAACCGACCAACTCGTCCTCACCCAAATCGAGAAACAAAACTTCATGCACCTTGCCCAGCTCCCAATCCTCCTAGGAATCGACGTGTGGGAGCATGCGTATTATCTCCAGTACAAAAACGACAGAGGCGCTTACGTCGACAAATGGTGGGACGTCGTAAACTGGTCTGATGTCGACCAACGCTTCTCCAAAGCAAAACGCTAGAAACTGGGTTAGACACCTACTCCAATCGAAAGCCTGGCTCGAGCCAGGCCCACATATTTTTTTCCACATAATGAAAAGGGCGGTAGCTTCAGTGCGCACATCGTGACGCGCTAAGCAATAGCCACGTGGGAAGTTGCGAGAATGGCGATAAATTTAGATTGAAAAACCGATAAAATAGTCCATATGAAATTGGCTAAGCGGCAAGAAA
>JBEKPE010000085.1:0-9888 GCA_049521055.1 Bathyarchaeia archaeon | reverse complement strand
GCTCGCTGGAAACTTCAGCCATTGTTCGTAACGCGTTCCCTATGGTAGCTGAGGCAGCACACCAGTTGGGTTCACTACCGGTTCGCAATCGGGCAACCGTAGGAGGAAACCTCTGCAACTCATCTCCTTCCGCAGATATGGCTCCTCCGTTAATTGCGCTTGGGGCGATCGCGAAGATATCTGGACCAAAGGCAAAGAGGACTGTTAAGCTTGAAGATTTCTTCACGGGTCCTGGCAAGACAATTCTTTCGAAAACCGAGATTCTCACGGAAATACGCATTCCAACTCCCCCCAAACACTCGTTCAATGCATTTCTAAAACACGGCCCTCGACAGTGCATGGATATAGCAACGGTCAACGCTGCAATCATGGTTTCAATGAAAGGCAAGTTGTGCGCGGACGCGAGAATAGTGTTGGGCGCAGTTGCCCCAATTCCAATGCGCGCCAAGAAGGCAGAGAGAGAAATTCGCGGCAAACCTGTGGAAGACGAGGTTGTTCGCAGAGTGGCGGAAATCGCGGCGCATGAGTGCGTGCCTATATCTGATGTGAGAGGGTCGGCGAATTACAGACGACAGATCGTCGACGTTCTTGTGAGGCGCCTGTTTGGAAAAGCCTTGGGAAGCATCTCATCAAGGTGATCATTCTTGAAGCA
This sequence comes from Bathyarchaeia archaeon, assembly GCA_049521055.1. Taxonomy (GTDB): domain Archaea; phylum Thermoproteota; class Bathyarchaeia; order 40CM-2-53-6; family 40CM-2-53-6; genus FEN-987. The sequence continues at coordinate 9,236 of JBEKPE010000085.1, read as the reverse complement.
TGTGAATTTCCACGTCAACGGCGAGCAGAGAGAACTTGAGGCTAGTCCAACTAAGAGTCTGCTGGACGTGCTTCGCGAAGACCTGTTTCTTACAGGCACAAAGCGTGGTTGTGATAGCGGTGAATGCGGCGCATGCGTTGTGATCATGAACGGGAAAGCCGTAAACTCATGCCTCGTACTGGCTACTGAACTGGACGGCTCAGAAATTATAACAATCGAAGGACTGGGAAGGAGCGCTGGGGATCTTCACCCACTGCAAAAGGCCTTCATCGAAAAAGGCGCAGTACAGTGCGGTTTTTGCACATCCGGAATCATCATGACAGCCAAAGCGTTCATTGAGACGAACCCCGCGCCTACAGAGGAAGAAGTGAGGGATGCGATTTCTGGCAACCTATGCAGGTGCACAGGATACACTAAGATCGTCAACGCAATACTGGCGGGTGCGGAAGAAGTTAGAAGGTTGAAACATTGACCGCGACAGGTGAGAAGGAAAAATACCACACAATCGGGAAGTCTGTTCCACGAATCGATGCCCTCGAGAAGGTAACTGGCAGGGCAATGTATATCGACGATCTCCGATTCAGCGATGTGCTTTATGGAAAGATTCTGCGAAGCCCGCACGCCCACGCGAAAATCGAGCGTATAGACACTTCGAAGGCTAAGTCGCTTCCCGGAGTCAGAGCCGTAGTTACGGGCAAGGATGCACCATTCATAGGCGGCGAAGCAATCAGGGATCAGCCATTTTTGGCAGTAGGCAAGGTTCGTTGTGTTGGTGAACCCGTGGCCGCTGTCGCAGCTGACACGAAGGAAATAGCGGAGCATGCCGTAGAGCTCATCGAAGTCGAGTACGAGCCTCTCACAGCAATTTTGGACGTAATGGAAGCCGTGAAGCCGAATGCACCGTTGATTCACGAGGAAATGCACACTTACGCCCATATGCCGGTAGTAACTGTCGTTCCGCACACAAACATCTGCGCGAAGTTCGAATTCAAACAAGGAGACATTGAGAAAGGCTTCCGCGAATCGGACTACGTTTTCGAAGATACTTTTCGATTTCCCACCGGTCACCATTGTCAGATAGAACCATTCGGTGCGGTGGCTCAGGTTAATGTCAACGGTAAGATCACTGTGTGGGTTGCCAATGACGCCCCACACCGCTTGCGCAAAGACATAGCTGATGCCATGGGCATTCCATTCGAGAACTTGAGGGTGATCTGCCCGCCCTTTATGGGCGGAGGGTTCGGCGGAAAGGGAGGTCTGAAAGTTGAGACAGTTTGTATAGTTCTCGCAATGCACACAAACGGCCGCCCAGTAAAGATCGTGCTTGACCGAGAAGAGGTCTTCATGGCCTCACTGATGAGGCACGCCTGCGTCGCGACCGTCAAAACGGGCGTCAAGAAAGATGGATCGATTATTGCGACGCACGCGAAGATGTACTATGATACCGGTGCCTACGCGGAGAAAGGGCCCACCGTTACATTGCATGGGTGTGAGTCCGGCGTTGGACCGTACAAGGTGCCCCACACGTTGGTCGAAGGATACACTGTCTACACTAACAACCCAGTCGCCGGAGCTCTTCGGGGATACGGCTTGCCGCAGTCGAGTTGGGCACACGAATCAATGATCGATATGATTGCCGACAAGCTAGGGATTAATCAAATCGAGATACGGTTAAAGAATGCCCTGGAAGAAGGCTCAATCAATCCTACGCGGGGAGACATACTCACGAGCGTAGGCCTCAAAGAGTGCATTCGCAGGACAGCTGAAGCAATCGAATGGAACAAACCCCGGCCACCTAACCGCGGAGTTGGAATAGCTTGCGAGTACAAAGCGACCAAGACTCCGTCGGGTTCATCGGCTTTCGTCAAGGTCGAGCAAGATGGTAGCGCCTCGGTGATCACCAGCTCCGTCGAAGTCGGGCAGGGCATCAAAACCATACTTGCCCAAATCACGTCCGAGGAACTTGGGATTCCGTTGGATCGTGTGATCGTCACTTCGCCAGACACCGACTACACTCCGTGGGACGCGTCCTGCACGGCCAGCCGTTCAACGTTCCATATGGGCAACGCTGTGAGAAATGCTGCCAAAGACGCAAAGGCCCAAATCCTTGCCATTGCAGGAACAGCACTCAACGCAGACCCAGAAGACCTACAGATCTCAAACGGAGAAATCCATGTGCGCGGAAGCGACAAGAAAATGACAATAGCCGAAACGATTCGAGGGAAATGGAGATCAGGACTTACAGTCCTCGGAAGGGGAACATACTACCCAGAGATACAGGGTACAATGTTCTCGGCCCGCAGCATATTCTACATGTACGGGGCACAAGCTGTAGACTTAGAAGTAGACCCTGAAACAGGCAAGATTAAGGTTCACAAAGTTGCAGCCGCCCACGACGTTGGCAAAGCTCTCAATCCAATGGCCGTTGAGGGACAAATTGAGGGGGGCGTAGTTCAAGGTCTCGGAACTGGGATTTTCGAAGAAGTATTGTACGATGATAAGGGAAAGATGATGAATCCCAACTTCAGAGACTACCGCATCCCAACCGCCGTCGATGCGCCAGAAATCACATCGATCATTGTGGAGGCCACGCATGATGAAGGCCCGTTCGGAGCGAAAGGAATTGGTGAGATGACATTGGTATCAACACCGACCGCTGTTGGAAACGCAATATACAACGCCACGGGAATTAGGCTGAAAGAACTCCCTGCAACCCCGGAAAGATTGCTTAACCAGATTAAGGAAAGAACTTCGAAACTAGAGGCATAGAAGAATGGTCGAGTTTGGCGTACGTCTACCGAACTCAGGCCCTCTTGCAACCGCCGATTCAATTCTGAGTAGCGCGGAGGTTGCTGAGAAGCTGGGATTCAATTCGGTTTGGGTACACGACCACATAACTTGGGGCACAGAGCAACACAGAGACCACCTTTCATCGGGATCAGCCGAAGCCCTAAAATCGGCACAACTTCCGAACTTCTATGAGTCACTCATCACGTTGGCAACTATTGCGGGAAGAACTAGGTCTGTTAAGTTGGGCGTTGCCGTAGTCATATTGCCACTCCGAAACCCTGTTGTCTTCGCAAAACAAACCTCAGTCCTCGATGCTCTATCAGGAGGAAGGCTACTTGTGGGCGTCGCCCCGGGAGCGCCGAAAATTACAGAGAAGGAATTCGAGACAGTTGGCGTCGACTACCACAAGAGAGGCAGGATTACCGACGACTACATTCGTGCCGTGAAAAAACTTTGGACTGAACCACTTCCAACGTATGATGGCAAATTCGTCTCCTTCAGCGACGTCCAAATGTTTCCGAAACCACTTCAGAAACCTCACCCTCCTATTCTAATTGGGGGCGGTGAAAGAGGGCTAAGCGACATCGCTCTGAAACGGGTGGTTGGTCTAGGGAATGGGTGGATTCCTGCTTACCTAACTGAGCGTGAACTGGGGCAAGGCGCCAAGCAACTGCGCGAAGGTGCTCTTAACGCTGGGAGGGGCACCGAGAAATTCATCATAGGTTTGGAAATGTTCACAGGCTTAGGGCCATCTGACAATGCCGCAAGAGACACCTACGCAACAACTCTAACGAAGAACTTTGTATCAGTTGAAGAAGGAATGAAACGAAGCCTTGTCGGTACATCAAAGACTATCACACAGAGAATGGAATCCTACGCCAACGCAGGACTTGATTATGTCGAATTGAAGTTCATGTACTCGACTGTTTCAGAGTTCCACGAGGCAATGGACACTTTCGCTAAAGACGTGATTCCATCGTTCGGGTGAGAGCAAACAGCTATCACGGCATGCGAATCTGACTCATGTCGTCTTTCCTTGTGTAACCCTCCCGGATACTGAAGAACTCTCAAGGTTCACGATTCTCACACCAACTTTCGCCATATCCGCATGGTTCTGCGTCATGCCAGTTGCTTTACGGATTAGGCGTTCTATGACTCTTGGGATGAATCCGAAGCCTATGCAGAAAGCGCAGAACACGGCTGGGTCGATAGGTGCAGCGGTGAAATCCCAAGTCGGTGACCCGCTTTACCTTACTGGCGTCCCCAGAAAACCTGGTCCGAGAGTGACATAACACGGCCCAAAGCCTAGAGCAATGCCTGACTGACATCTAGGCGTAAGGAGGGTTTCTGGCTCCGATTATCTCACATTGCTGCGAAGCGGCATTCACAATGCTTGGAACATTGTCTCACAAGGCTCTCCCCTGTTAGATAGAGGTCCGTGCTGAAATATCTCTCAGTTCTGTCTGGCAGTACCGTCACTACGCTTTTGCTGCGTCCTATTCTATCGAGCACATTGATTGAAGCTAGTACGTTCGCTCCTGAGGAAACTCCGACCATCAGACCTCGAGTGCGTGAAAGTTGTCTTGCCATGTTCACTGCATCGTTGCTGTTGATCGGGATCACTTCGTCTACGAGTTTCATGCTCATGAGTTCAGGAATGAACCCGTCTCCAATCCCAACGATTTTGTGGTCGCGCAGATCCTTGCTTCCTGAGAGCACGGCGGCTTCTGCTGGTTCCACCGCGACCAGACGAAGTTTCGGGTTCTTCTCCCTGAGGGCTTTTCCGACGCCCATCAATGTCCCACCTGTCCCGACTCCCGCCACAAAAGCGTCAATTGGCTTCGATCCCATTTGTTGAAGTATTTCCTTTCCAGTTGTGTTGTAATGTACCATTGTGTTGTCTGCGTTGCTGAATTGGTTCGTGAGGAAGTAATGGTTGTCGCTGGCAGCTATCTTCGCGGCTCTTGCGACCGCTCCTTCAAATCCTTCCTCCTTGGGAGTGAGACAGAGTTCGGCACCGAGGTTAGTCATTAAACGGATTCGTTCACCCGTCATATGTTCTGGCATAACCACGAGCATTTTGTAACCTTTCGCTGCAGCCACCATTGCAAGAGCAATGCCCGTGTTTCCGCTGGTCGCCTCAATAATAGTGTACCCTGACTTCAGAAGACCACGTTTTTCTCCTTGTTCTATCATGTACTTTGCGATTCGGTCCTTCACACTTCCGCTCGGGTTCATAAATTCCAATTTCGCAAGGATCCGATATGCTCGCCCGAAGTCAACGTCTAGGACTTGAAGGGGAGTGTTCCCAACATAATTGAGAACTGACCCTTGCGAGGATAATAATTCCAACATATAGCGACCTCCACAGGCCTAGTCGGCGTTCTCGGTCGGAGGATACTCGGGATATGAGAAAGTGTAAACCATCACCACATCATCTGGCCCATTATTGCGCACGCCATGGGCAATTCCAGGCGGTATGTAAACCGCCGAATTCGGAACGAACTCAATGTCGCCGTCCTTCAGTGTGATTTTTCCTTTCCCGGAAATTATGAATGCACATTCCTCCTCGGTGTGAATCTTCTTCTCGGTATTCGCACCAGGTTTGAATGTGGAGAAGCCTAGCATCATTTTTCTGGTGCCAATCGTCTTGTTTGAGAGTAATTCGATGAGCCAACTGCCTCCAGGCAGTTCCGTTCGAATTCCCTGTTCAGGCAGAATTACCTTTACTTGCATAGTCTTGCCTCAATCCATTGCGTTTTCTTAGCCGAATTTGTTAATGCTCTTCTCACCTTTGATGTCTGCAGTCCAGTGAAAGTCTTCGCCCTTCTTGACCTTCTCTTCCTCGTCCTCAGCAGCCTTCACTGCCTCGCTTCCGCCGTCGACCCAGGTAGCCCAGCCAGCAAGCCAGATGCAGAGCGACACGGCTTCTTGAACCTCCTTTGGAGTCGCACCAAGACGAACCGCCTTTCGTGCATGGCTTCTGCCCTTCTCCCCGCGGCCAGTTGCGACTTCTACCGCGGTGATGATGAGTTCCTTGTATTTCTCAGGTATCGCGCCATCCACGCCTTTGGGTGGAAGCGTTGCTTTTCGAATCTTGATAAAACCCTCAACGATCTCCGGACTGTACTTGTCCATGTGCTCGAAGACGGGGTGAATGCGCCCGAACTTTTCGAGAATGTACTTTTTGGTTTCCTCATTCATCGCCGATCTTTGAAGGTCGAACGCTCAACAATTTAGAAATGGCACCAATGGTTTCTGTAGGCGGCTTATGTGCGGCGGCCTTAAATAGACAACTTCGACCGGAACTATATGATTTTCATGGTTTCATTCGAAGCTGCAATTAAAGAAGCAAACCTCGCGATCGAACACTGCTACTCGGTAAAGAAAGGAGAGAACGTAGCGATCTTGACCGACCAGGATCATATGGTTGAGGCAAAGGCTTTGGGCTCTGTAGCTGGGCAGGTGGGCGCTAATGTGGTTCTACTTGACGCGTCTGCCTACGTTCAAGCTGGGATGCTCATCGCCGGGATACCAGAACCCCCAACCCACATCTCCTCCCTGATGGAGAAGACTCAGGTTTTCATAATCAAGACCGACATGGATTTCGCACACAGGTTCGCACACACAGAGGCTGCGCGAATTGTCGAACGCAACAAGGGAAGAATTGCCTCCGTTGAGGAGGACATGGGCACATGGGGAATCGAATACGATTACCTAGTTGAGACGAAAGAGCGTACTGCGAAACTAGGTGCAATTACGGGTAAGGCGGACAAGATACGGGTTACTTCAGGGAAGGGCACTGATGTCACCTTCTCGATAAAGAACCGCCCAGCCCTTGTAATCGTGCCGCAACGTGCGCCGGGAGACGTAATGTCACCTCTCCCGCTGTGGGGGGAGGTTGCGCATTCAATAATCGAAGATACCGGCAATGGGATCGTAGTGGCGGACGGAATTGCAAACGCAGTCGCGAACAACGGCCTCAAGGAACCGATCAAGTACAAGGTCAAGAATGGACGCGCATTCGACTACCAAGGAGGAGACGAGGCAAAGCGATGGGAAGCGATCATAAAATCCGCAGACGAGAACGCGAATATTCTGTGTGAGTTTGCTGTTGGTACGGGCCGGAAAGAGCGATGGAACACTGTCTCGGAGAAAGGTGCGCTGGGAACTATGCACTTGGCTTTGGGCGAGAATGCTGGGCCCTATCCTGGCGGAAAGAGCCACAGCAAAGTCCACTTGGACGTGACCATTCGATTTCCAACCATCGAAGCAGACGGCAGGATCATCGTCGACAAAGGCGTTTTCAAGTTAGACTAGTCTTTCACCGAAGCAGCAGAAATTTGAGAACATGCCGATTCGTTAGTCGAGATCATGTAACTCATGGTATGCCTGTTCTCATTCTCAATGAGCCTTAGTTCTTGAGAAGACAATAGCTTCAATCGTAACCCTCACGCGGTCGATTCCGCAATCGCCACACTTTACTATGCCAAGCTGAGTGCGTGTCCCACTTGGTGAGCTGAGTGAAAGTTGAGGACATCAGAATCGTTTCCGTGATCGGTGCGGGACTGATGGGACACGGCATCGCCCAAGTCTTCGCCCTAGCCGGATACGAAGTTATGCTTAGAGACATTAAACAAGAAATTCTGGAAACCGCACTCGACAGAGTCAAGAATAACCTTCAGAAAATGTCAACAGCGGGTCTCGTTCACGAAAAGGATGTGGCCGGGGTCTTGTCAAGGTTGAAGACCACGGTCGAAATGGAGGAAGCGGTAGGAAACTCCGATTTCGTGATAGAAGCGGCTACCGAGAACATTGAACTCAAGAAGCAGATTTTCAGAGACGCTGACAGGCTCAGCCCTGAGAGAACTATCCTCGCCACGAATACTTCCGGGTTGCCAATAGCTGAGGTCGCCGCGGCGACCAGCCGCCCTGGGAAGGTTGTTGGGACACACTTCTGGAACCCCCCATACCTCTTGCGTGCAGTGGAAGTTGTGAAAGGAGCGGGAACGACTGAGGAGACCGTTAACGTGACCCGTGACCTGCTCTCAAAAGTGGGGAAGAAGCCCGTCGTCGTGAACAAGGACGTTCCCGGGCAGATAGGGATTCGAGTTCTTTACGCGATGATTAGGGAGGCTTCGTCTCTGGTGGAGAAGGGAGTAGCTTCTCCAGAGGATGTAGACACGGTAGTGAAAGAAGCGCTGGGGACGCGCCTCCCTGTGGTCGGCGTATTGGAATTGGTCGACCTCTCCGGTGTGGACCTCGTCCTGATGGTATCAAAACGATTGTTCAAGGATTTGGACAATGATCCTCAACCCTCTACCTTTCTTGAAACCATGGTAGCCGAAGGTAGAACGGGAATCAAGAGCGGAAAAGGATTCTACAACTGGACCCCCGACAACATCGCCTCAACAATCAAGAAGCGGGACGAGCACCTTCTGAAGATACTGAAAGAGGAAAGAGGATAGCGAACAAACCCTCGTTTCCGGCGGTGAGAAACCCGGACTAACGCTTAATTACGCTCCGAACGTCTTGAACGCTTCGAACGCCGATTGTATAAGTTATTCATTAACGGAGAAAATGTCAACTCCGCCAACGGAGACTCCTACGAAATCCGCAACCCAGCGACTTCTGAGCTCGTCGATACGGTTGCGAAGGGAAATGCTAACGACGCTAGGAGAGCCATCGACGCGGCGCAAGATGCTTTCGAAAAATGGTCAGATGCCGCACCCACACAAGCAACTGGGGTCCTTAGTAAGGCAGCGCAATTGGTCAGGGCGAAGGAACAAGAACTCGCGACTCTCCTGACGAAAGAGCAAGGTAAGACGTTACCGGAATCTCTTGGAGAGATTAGGTTCTTCGCGAAAACGCTAGAATACTATTCGGGGGCAAGAATCACCGGTTCGTACGTCACACTGACAGACAAAGTATCAGCTGAAATCGTGAAAGAACCAGTAGGAGTTGTCGGCGGCATTGTCCCGTGGAATAACCCTGTCATGTTGATGGGGGCCAAGGTGGTATCGTCAATCAAATCGGGTGATGCAATAGTAATCAAGCCTGCCAGCACTACTCCCCTCACCACGATTAGGTGCGCGCAGATTCTACTAGAGGCGGGCGTTCCCAAGGGTGTGTTCAATGTGGTTCCAGGTCCCGGGGGTGTCGTTGGAGAGGAAATTCTCCGAAACCCAAAGGTAAGGAAGGTCTCCTTTACGGGTGAGACCGAAACGGGGAAGCATGTGATGGAGGTAGCCGCTCGTGACCTAAAGCGCGTCACGTTAGAACTGGGTGGAAGCAACCCCGTAATTGTGGCAGATGATGCGGACATTGAGGCGGCAGTCGACAACACTCTCTTCGGCCGCTTCCGCAACTGCGGCCAAGGATGCATGTGCATAAAACGTGCCTACGTGTTCGAAACGATCGCGGACCAGTTCATCAAGCGACTAGTC
>JBEKPE010000084.1:0-11398 GCA_049521055.1 Bathyarchaeia archaeon | reverse complement strand
TGCTTTATTCGCGGCATCTTGAAATTTTTCGTTTAATTGGAGAAGGCGCTCGGCCTCCGCTACTGGAGCTTCTATAGGGCTCGCGCTCTCTGGTTTTAGAATGTCGAGCAACCTCTCTTCGGGCACTCTGACAGGTATTTCAGAGCGTCCGTATGGTAGCCATATTTCGACCAACGTTACGCCCTAGACTGCTACGATACTAGTCGAGTCGTAAAAGCTTGAGAGGCTGAAATTTTGCGTAGGCTGTTTCTTCTGAGATCATGCGGAGGATCGTGCAAAAGAATAAACCTGTAGGCTCATGTTAGTGTTTTAGGTGTTATTGCTGGTCAGCGCAAGGTTAGACGAGTTCTGCAATATCCTGCTCAGGACGGGAAGCTTGAAGTTTGGCACATTTAAGCTAGCAAGCGGCATCCTTAGCCCGTATTATGTAGACCTTCGTTTGATACCCAGTTACCCAGAGGCATTTCAACAAACAATCGACATGTACCGCAGTGTTATCGAGCCCGATCTAGTCAAGCGAGTTCAACGTTTGGCGGGAATACCGACTGCCGGAATCGCCTATGCTGCGGTGATAGCACTTAGCCTAACCAAACCATTGCTCTACGTCCGGAAGGAGCAAAAGGAGCACGGCCGCGACAAGAGGGTCGAAGGCCTCTTGCAGCCAGGCGACAAGGTCTTGCTTTTGGATGATGTGGTTACGACTGGTAAAAGCCTCCTTGAGGCGACTGAAATCATTAGGGCTGAAGGGGGTATCGTGGGCGACGCGGTGGTCTTGCTCGATAGGCAACAAGGCGCAGGAGAAAACTTGCAGAAGAAACGAGTGAAACTTCACTCATTCACAACGATGCGACGCATAGCCGACAAGCTTCTGAACTTGGGTACGATTGACGAGGAGCAGCATAAGGAGATCTTAAGCCAGATAATCGCTTAGCATATTCCACTCATACACATTTTCACCCGTCTCTGACAGCCATAGCTCAATATGCTTACTGGAATTATCTGGCTGCATTGTTTACGGCAAGCTATGGTCCAATTTACCTCTGCGTTAGTCGTTCAAGATTTCGTCAAAGTTGACAGTCTTCTCATAAACGCGCGCCAAGCGCCGCCGCAACCTGACCTAACTTTCGGGATTGAAGCGTTAGACAGCGCTCTGTGTCTTAATTTCGGTCAGCTTATCGCGTTTCAAGGCAAACCAGCTCATGCGATGTGTGCGTTGCTTTGCGTACGGGCTATGCTTCCGAATCCTCTGGGCCCGGATTGTGACGTTATATTCGTCGATGGAGGCAACAATTTCGATCCCTACACTATATCTGATAATTCGGTTGAACAAGGCCTCGACGCAGAGAAAGTCCTTGAAAGGTTACACGTAAGCAGGGCATTCACTCACCATCAACTCGCATGCATTATTACAGACAAACTTCCAATTGCCATAAGGAAATTCAGTGCGAAGCTTGTCGTTGTCTCCGACATAACCCAACTGTACTGTGACCCAGACGTACGCGACGACGATAAGGAAGACGCATCACGAATCTTCGCTAAAACCGCACGAGTTCTCCGGATGTTCGCCAAACAATACGAGTGTCTAATCGTTACCACGAACTTTGAACCAAGAAACTTTCTAATGGAACGCGCCCTAACGCGTGCTGCGCATGTGTTAGTCAATGTTGAGCAAAAAGCGGGTCTCACTCAATTCTCACTGAAACCCTCACACCTCTCATCCCGCACCGCGATCACATTCGCGACTGGTGTTAAGGCTCTGGAGGGGTACCTGTAATGGGACGCACGATTCCATCTTGGCGGATGGTCGTCGAAGCCGAAGTTGAGAAACTGAAACGGTTCCAAGAATTCCTCAGGCAAGAAGACAAGGCCGTCTTCGAGGATATGCTCAACCAGTGTAGACTACTCGCGTCCGCTGCCAGCGTCATGGCGGCGCCAATAAAACAAGTCCCACTAATCATTTCCATGTTGTTCGCCCACCACAAGAAACTCGTCGAACTAGAGAAACGCCTAGAAGCGCATGGTCTTTGACGCATCGAGGTTGGATACTAGATCTCTACCCAAAACCCGGACAGATGATCATCTGGCTAAAACAACCAGATGGATCCTGCGTCCGTCTAGTTGACGGGTGGAAACCGCGAATTCGAATTGGCGGAGAGGCAAACGACCTACTAAACCTCCAACCGTTCATCCCAACCTGCACGTTTGTAGAGAAATTTGAGAGGGCAGGAGACAAGACTCGAAGTAAGGTTCTCGAGGTTGAAGTAGACAGTGAGTCCGAAGCCCAAAGCCTTGCGAGACAAATCTTCCGCTACGGCGGATACTCGAGGTATCGGCTTTACGATGTGGATATTCCGTCAACGCAAATGTACCTATACCGCAACGACCTATTCCCACTCGCTTTTGTCGAAGCAAACGACACGCCTGACCACATTGAATGGGTCCTCAAAGATTCACGTGAACGATTAGACTATGAACTGCCCATGCTTAGAATCCTCCGCCTCAAAATAACCACCAAAAAAACACGCAGAATTCCGACTTTCAAAGATGAGTTAGGTTCGATTATTCTTGAAACCGACAATGAAACCATCACCATCAACTCGGGTAGCGAGCCCGACAAGCTCACCCAACTCGTAGAGGCTTTCCGCACAACCAACCCCGATGTGGTTTTGACCGAAGGCGGAGATTCATTCATCTTCCCGTACCTCGCACGGAGAGCGGAGCATCAGCATATTCTCCATGAGATGATTCTGGGCAGAGAGAAGGCCCCACTTCGCGTCTATGATGTGCAGGGGCACAGTTACTTCTCGTATGGGAAGATATTATTCAAGCAAACCGCCGCGCGACTACTAGGACGTTTGCATGTGGATGAGGCGAATGGCTTCATCAGCAGTGACTGTGGTCTTGAGGGCCTCTTCGAGGTGGCTCGTACATGCATCATACCGCTACAAAGAGCATCACGAACGACGATTGGCACTAGCATGACTTCGCTTCAACTCTACCACGCGGTGAAAGCCGAGGTGCTAATACCTTGGAACAAGAATGAGCCGGAAGAGTGGAAGAATGGAAATGAACTCATAGTCGCTGACCGAGGCGGTTTCATCTATGAACCACAATTTGGCATACACGATTCAGTCGGAGAACTGGACTTCTCTTCCCTCTACCCAACAATCATGCGCAACATGAATCTAAGTGGTGAAACCGTACGTTGCACATGCTGCCCTAACTCAACCAACCGAGTCCCCGAACTTGGATGGAACATTTGCGAGCGATGGGAGGGCATCGTGTCAAGATCGTTGGATATACTGCTCCGGAAGAGAGCGCTTTACAAAAAGTACAAGAAAGAAACTTTCGACCCACCTATTCGGCTGCGCTATGACAAATGTCAAGCCGCGCTCAAATGGATCCTAGTCTGCTCGTTCGGCTACTTGGGATTTAAGAACGCGAGGTTTGGGCGAATAGATGCACACATTGCAACCTGCGCCTTTTCCCGTCAAATCCTCAGAAAGGCTGTTGCGCTAGCCGAATCTAAGGGCTTCACGCTACTACACGGAATCGTTGATTCGATGTGGCTTAAGAAACAAGGAGCAACCCCAGTCGAGTACGAGGATCTTTGCCGTCAAATCGAGTTTCAACTACATTTCCCGATTGAATTTGAGGGACTCTACAAGTGGATCGTTTTTCTGAACTCGCGAACAGATTCACGCATCCCGGTCCTCAACCGGTACTATGGCGTCTTTCAAAACGGGAAAAACAAACTCAGAGGTATCGACCTCAGAAAGCACGACACGCCCGGAATTGTCAGGCGCTGCCAGTCCGATATGTTAACCCTGCTCGCTAAAGCAGAGAACTCCGAACATTTCAAGGCGCTCATACCAGAAGCTCTCACCATCGTCAAATCTTACGTTAACCTGCTCCAACATGGGGGAGTACCCGTAGAGGATTTGACGATTGAGAAACGCCTCAGCAAAAACCCCAACGAATACCGAAACATGGTTCCGCAAAGCATCGCTGCCCAACACCTCGTTCGAGAGGGCATGAAAGCCCATGCGGGTCAAACAATCAGCTACATACTAACGTACGATAAATCACGGATAACTCAGAACCGGGCCCTACCGACTGAGTTAACGAACGAAGACTCGAACTTCGACTCTAAACGATACGTTGACCTACTACTCTCCTCAACCACCAACCTCCTACTCCCATTCGGATACAACCCAACCGTATTGGGAGGGTCTTCCTTTGGCTCAATCAAGCGGCAGACCAGAGAGAGGGCAGCTTCGAACCTGCGACTTAACCCTTAACCGTTTTAGATCAAGCTATAGCTTACTACTAAATACGCCCACGAAACTCTACGTGGCCTGTGGGCTACTCAGTAGTTATCGCGAACCGCAAATTCAGTGCGCTCTTGGTAGGACAGGTCATCAGCCTCTTTGGCGACGTGATTCTTACTACAGCGCTCTCTTGGTTCGTGTTCGCTTTGGCGGGAACCGCTACGGCAATATCGTACCTGAGTATCGCGATTCTCGTCCCGAACATTTTCTGTAGCTTGGTGGCAGGAGTTGTCGTGGATCGATCGAATCGGAGGCGAATAATGATGACGTCCGATATCACACGTTGCCTCGCTCTCATACTAATTCCTATAATGTACAGACTTGGAGGCCTCACTCTCATTTTCTTATATCTTATAGTCTTCGTCTGGAGTTCAGCGTCAGCGTTTTTCCTTCCGGCACGAAGCGCAATTATTCCTCAGATTTTCCCAGACAAGAGTCAACTTACAAGCGCAAATTCACTCATCAACAGCTTCTTCGAGGCGACAAGGCTGATAGGTTACGGAATCAGTGGAATCTTCATAATACTCTTTACAGCTGTAGGCGCCGCATCTTTCGATAGTATAACATTCGCTATTTCAGCACTCGCAATTCTCTCCATGGGCTCCATTGCCTCACCGTTGAGACAGATGCGCCAAAAGCGAAATACCCTTAGCGAGTTCCGCGAGGACCTTACAGAAGGCCTGAATTATGTTTGGAAGAATTTTGTGATAAGAATTGTTCTCTTGACCGCGATGATAGGGAATTTCTTTATCGGTATAGGGTACGGCTTTATCGTGGTATATGCAAGGCAAGCACTTCACACGAATGCAGTAGGATACGGACTGCTCCTGGCTGCGAGCACAATCGGTACCGTTACGGGGTCGCTTCCTGTTGGGAAAGTGGGTTTCAGAAAGCATCTTGGGATGACGCTTATACTGAGCAGCATAATGATGGGCATCGCTATAGTCAGTTTAAGCTTACAAACGCAACTCGCTGCCGCAATTCCATTCATGGTTTTGTTTGGACTAGGCATAGCGATATACAATGTCAATTATGTGAACATGTTTCAAGCGACGGTTCCGAACGAAATACTCGGACGAGTCATGAGCTTGGATCAAGTAATTTCCTATTCCATAGTGCCGTTGTCTCTGGCCGTGGGCGGACCCATCGTAGACCTAATTGGGATCCGAGCTGCTTACCTCATCTCAGGTGGAATGGTCGCCCTCATCGGCGTTGTAACCTTCATTCCGAAGGAGTACAGGAAATTCTCCTACTGATGGAGGTCAGGTCGCATATTGACACTATGTGAGCCAGCACTGTCGTCGAGCCAACTCAGGGACCTTTCACTGTGTTTTCGCCTTCAAAGCTCCTATCCTAATAAGTGGAAATCCTCAGAAATAGTATCGTCCAGACGAAGGGGGTGCTTTCACGCCTAGATCAGGAACGCGACTCCAGCAGCTGAGTGCGCTTCCAATCTCTTGGTTAAGTAACGGCAGGCTCAAATCTAGCCTCATTCTCCGGCATAGTGCTGCGGAGTCAGGAAGAATAGCGGAAATTCTCGCAACTTTTACCGAGGAGAAATTTTCTGCGGCGCACGCAGGCACTTCATTCCCGAGTGCTCGTGAACCCGATAAGGAAACATTGGCCAAAGCTTCGGAAGACTACATGCGTTGCATCCTTGCCAAGAGTGTTGCCGGGGCGTTTCAGAAGGCGACCCCCAAGTACCGCAATGAAGCCGCACGAAAGCAATTCGTCACAAGAATGGTCGAAATCATTGAGGGTTGTCACCTCTCCGAGACTTTCGTTCGGCTTAAGGAAATAGAAGCATCTGCTGAATCGGACCGTGTTCTTACAGGGGTTCGTAAGGAGGTGGACGGACTTGTCGCGCAAAAGACGGACCTAGCCGCTGAACACGCAAGTAAGCTCGACGTTGCACGCCATGAGTTTAGGACTTATCTTGAAAACCTTCAGGAAATAATTGGAGTGCCATTTGAAGATAGTGAGAGACACCAACAGCGTCTCTCGGTTACTTCGTTTTTCCCGCCAGCCGTGTTTGAGAACGAGAATACGTGGCGGTGGGGTGCTCAATGGTATCCAGAACTCGGCGTCTTGAATATCTCTCCTCCAGTGTTGTTCATAGATACAATCAGGAAAGGTGTGCTGGCACGGGAGGCCGCTGTGCTACTTTCTCCGAGAAACTTGGACACCATGGAGTATGCTCCGCGCATACTCTGCGAGCAGTCTGAGTATTTTGCATATAGGATGTTGGACCGTAAAATTGAGAAGGAGTTCTGGGCACAGGCTCGACACGGTCTTAGACAGAGTTCAAAAGTGGCTGCAGGTGAGCTTGTCGACTTTTTTGAGTACTACGAAATGATGGTTGGGCCGACGCTCTACCGCGAGGTGTGGTCAAGGCTACAGGAAGTCGGAAATGCTCGGCTAAGTGTGGCCGATTACTACATAATATTCAGCACTCTCGCAGCCCGTCCGACTCGAACGAAATTCAGTCCTAGTGAAATGGAGCTTTTGAGCCTTCTCTCAAAGAAACCAGATATCAAACCGGGAGAAGTCGCTCGCACACTGCGCATCAGCATCCCTACAATAATGAAGACGATTCGTGACCTCTCAACGACGGCAGGGCTCAGATTTACCGTTATAGCCGACATGCACAAGATCGGCTTTGTCGAGTACCTTCTTCTGATGAGCACATCAAAACAGGCTAAGGTGATTAACATTTTTTCACGCTTTCCATATTGTAGGCAGGTGTTTCGGACGTACGGTTCGTACGATCTATTTACCGTGCTGGACATTCCCTTTGAATATCCGGAGTTCGTGAAGGCATTCGTTCAACAGATGCTCGACAGGAATATCGTAACCAGATACCGTCTCCTTGAGCTTGAGCGAGACTTTCAATCGGTGAATTTTGACCGGTATGATCCGGCGGCCGGGCGTTGGAATGTTCATTGGGATACGTGGGGCGTTGCGTTGCGAGAGAGCCTAGCGAAAGGCGATTCGGTCGGAATGGATTCGAATGAGGGCGAGGAACGATTCCGATTTGATAAATTGGATCTGAGGATTCTGTCAGTATTGCAGAATAATTGTCGTATGCCATTTTCGGCTGTAGGGCGGGCGTTGGGTGTTTCCGGAGCGTACGTCGGTAAGAAGATCGACCGGATGATTCGTAATGGCGTTTTTCGATATGCGGTCTGGCCATTGAAGATCGGGGCTGAAGACTGGGGAATCATTAGCCTCTCATGTTCAAGGAATGTGGCAGGTATCTTGGCACAATATCTATCACACTTACCAGCGTGGAGGGGCGGCCTCGTTCGAGGTGATTTCGACGGGTTATTGGCAATGGTATGGTCTCCGAGCGGTGAGATGAAACAGCTCTTCAAGGCTGTAGACGACAGACTCATCAGGAATGGTTATGCAGAAGCTGAATGTCTGAACGCCGTCGGAGAATGGGTAATCGCTCGATGGCTTCCTGTTGAGGCACACCCTTGGGACCTAAGCGGCGAAGACGGAAAATGGATCTTCGATGAGAAACGCTACCTTTCCCTCGCGGAATAATTAAGAGAAAAAGAAGAGATTGAGGCTGTTCGAGGCCTCAAGTCAGCAGTTTACCAGGGACGCGGAGGATCCCAGAATCCTACTTCGTCTTTATCTTCCATATGCAAACGCTCCTAAGTTTGTTTGCGATTGGAGGACTCTTAACGGTTTTCAAAGCCTGCGATTCAGAGGGGCAAATTAGTTAGTAGATTTCATGAATAAGACGCAAATTAAGAGGTTTTCTAAACAACATAGAGTCTTGCATCAGTCTATTTCTTGCCTTCTGCAAGCATGCGTCCTGCAGTATACGGGTCTAGCTTTCGTGCATTGACTTGAATGAATAGCTTCGTGAATTCTCTTGATGATGCAAGCTCTTGCAACATGATATCCTCAAAGTAGCGTTTAGTTGCGTCCAAAATTTCGGAACGCAATGCGTCGCTATCTTCTCGCTTCACGTAGCCAACCTTGTGGATATTTTGCGCGTGTTGATATATTGCTTCAGCAAGGGCGACTATTCCGTCGCCTGTAGTCGCGACTGTCTTGATGACACGCGGGCGCCAACCATGAACGGTTTCGCTCATAGTAATCGCTGAGAACAATTCCTGAGCAGTCTGATCGGCATCCTCCCTATCCGATTTATTCACAACAAAGATGTCTGCAATCTCCATAATCCCGGCCTTCAAAGCCTGGATCTCATCGCCCAGACCTGGCGCTGTAACAACAACAGTCGTGTCCACCAAACCCTTCACATCAACATCGGATTGGCCGGCTCCAGCAGTCTCTACCAACACGTGGTCCATTGATGTCGCGTCAAGAATTTGAACGGCATCTTGCGTTGCCCGTGCAACTCCACCAAAATGACCTCGCGTCGCCATGCTTCGAATGAATACTTTTGGATCTGCAGCAAGTTCGCTCATTCGTATTCGGTCGCCGAGTAATGCGCCTCCCGTAATCTGGCTGGAAGGGTCAACCGCGACTACCCCTACCGTTTGGACCGCATTGCGGAAATGTTTAGTGAGTTGGGCAATGAGAGTACTCTTTCCGCAGCCCGGAGGTCCCGTAATGCCTACAACATCAGCCCTTCCCGTACGCCAATAAAGTTTCGTGAGAATTTCAATTCGCGAACGAGGGTCATTCTCCGCCACGGATATGAGTTGCGAAATTGCTCTCCTGTCGTGTTTGAGGGCTTTCTGCAACAACGCATTTAGTTTTACTCTCTTTCGCCTTTTGCTCATTTTTACGGAGGCTCCTTTGTATTTTAGATGATGGTCTTCGGGTGAAATTCGCCATAGGCTTTTCTAACGATGTCGCTTACCTCGCCAGTGGTGGCACGTTCTCTTACAGCAGCAATGATAAGTGGGATTACATTTTCACTTCCTGCAAGGGCTGTCTCTAGCTTCCTTAAGCTTCGATCTACGCGAAACTTGCTTCGTCTTCTCTTGAAGGCCTTCGTGGTCGAAATCTGTTTACGTACCGATCTTGCGTCGATTCTATGAATTTTTATTCTGTACGGCTCGGGGTCTTTGAGAATATTGACGCCCACAGTTTTCCTCGTTCCATTTTCGACGTCCATCTGTTGCTTGAAGGCGCTTTCTCGAATCTGGGCTTGGATGTATCCTTTCTGGATCGCCTTTACAGAGCCACCCATCTTGTCCACGACCTCCATTTCGCTTCGGGCTGCCCGTTCAAGATCGCCGGTGAGGCTTTCCAGATAGTAGCTGCCACCCAAGGGGTCTGCTGTGTGAGTGATTCCGCTTTCGTAGGCGATGATCTGTTGCGTGCGAAGAGCGACCTTTACGGCTTCCTCGGTAGGCAGTGAAAGTGCCTCGTCCATCGAGTTCGTGTGAAGAGATTGTGTTCCACCGAGCACCGCTGCGAGTGCCTGTAGAGTAACGCGAACGACGTTATTGAGCGGTTGCTGGGCCGTTAGGGTCTCGCCACTGGTTTGGGTGTGGAAGCGAAGTTTCATGGATTCAGGATTCTGGGCGTGAAACTCGTCTCTCATAATGTGTGCCCATATTCTGCGGGCAGCCCGAAACTTAGCTATCTCCTCGATGAAGTCGTTCGCTCCCGACTCCCTGATATGGTATCCGCTGATGCTGATCGGGTGCCATGACGGCATTTTCCGTGCGCAGTACTCGATTAAGTCGATCGCCAGGCGAAGCGATTGCTCAGGTGGGAAGATGTAGGTGTTTCTTGCGATGTATTCTTTTAGAATGTCATTTTGTGTAGTTCCCCGCAACTGATCGAGGGGGACTTTTTGGATCTCTCCGACTGAGATGTACATCGCGAGCATGATTGCCGCCGTTGAGTTGATAGTCATTGACGTGCTGACGTTATCGAGGCCAATCCCGCGAACTAGGGCCTGCATGTTGTCGATCGTGCTGATTGGCACGCCGACTCGGCCGACTTCTCCTTCAGCTCGTGTGCTGTCTGAGTCATATCCGAGCTGAGTGGGAAGGTCAAAAGCGACGCTGAGGCCTGTCTGTCCTTGAGATATCAGATACTTGAACCGTTCATTCGTAGCTTCAGCACTTCCGAACCCTGAGTACTGGCGCATCGTCCAGATCCTCTCCCGATACATAGCCGGGTATATGCCGCGTGTGAAGGGGAATGCACCTGGTTCACCTAGTTCGTCGTCGGCATGGGCTTTACCTGCTCCTTGAGAATGGTAGACTGCATGAACCGGGATACCGGAAGCAGTTACTTGTTCTGATCTCAAATTGTCGTTCTCCTCTCCGATGTGACATGCCATATCGCTGAATAGTAAAATAACCATTCACCCACAAAGCCAATGTGGATAAGGAGTTTTGACCAACCTCTTTGGGACGTGACTGAGAAATTGGGAAGGTCAGTAGTTTCTGCAGGGCCTCGATATGCAGCTGGGTCGCTTGTGATCGACGGCTTCCTCAGCGACGAGATCAATAGGCAGGTATCGCTCTGCCCGTCATGAGCGGATTGTATTATCGTTATATTAGAGCTTCAATTCATAACAAGCTAGGAAGCCCATGGTCAGCATACTTGCAGCGACAGTCGAGATTATCGTTGGCGTGATAATTCTTGCGCCGGTTCTGTGGATTGTCGGTAGAGCGATGATCGGTAAGACGGCAAGCCTGATGCACGCCGTCTGGATAGTTGTGCTCGGCGTGATTATCAACACTGTTCTTGGGGCGTTAGTCCAAGGGTTACTGGGGCTACTGATAACACTTGTAGTTTGGGTTGCGCTAATCAAGCATTTCTTCAAGGCCAGCTGGAGCAAAGCGGCAATAGTTGGGATTGTGGCGACGGTTATCCTCGCCGTCATAGCAATAGTACTCGCGATCATAGGTTTCGGGGCAATAATCGGACTCGGTGCCCTGGCTTAGCGAGAAGGCCAGAGGTCTTGTCTCCCTCTGCTTAACGACGGGTCTAGCGCTCATGAAAAGAGATCGTTAAGCCTCAACTCGCTCCTTTCAACAGCCTAAGGCGCAATTGTCACACAGTTGCGCCGGAACGGTCAGACAGTTAGGGCCAAATAGTTCGCACAAATGCTAGTTTTT
>JBEKPE010000083.1:0-10088 GCA_049521055.1 Bathyarchaeia archaeon | reverse complement strand
GTAGGCATCGAGGAACCGGTCCACTTCGGCTTGAGTAAGAGCTCTTCGCGTCTTCGCCGCCTTTCGAATCATCAATTTGAGATGGCTCTTGGGCGGTGCGAAGTCGACGCGAAGTTCCTGCGGGGTTTGGTAGAGTTGGTCGAGGTTTCGTCGGTATTGGTACATGTATGTGTAGGTCTTTATCGCTTCCTCAGGCGTTGCGTAAGTAGGTATGTCGTTTCGATGAAATATCTCGCGACTTTCTCTCACGCTGCTCTCGCCCATCCAGACCGTAAGCATTGGCTTACGCCGGTCCGCAGCGATTTTCGTAACCGCTTCCGCGAGCTGGGTAGGTTGAGTCGTTCCCTGGGGAGTGTAGATTACAAGGAGCCCATCAACATTCGGATCCGCAATGCACGTTTTCACCGCCAGTTCATACCGAGAAACGTCGGCGTCCCCTAGTATGTCAAGGGGATTTCCTCGGCTCCAGTATGGAGGAAGAGCACCATTCATTACTTTCATAGACTCCTCAGACAATTCAGCCAGTTGTCCGCCATGAGTGACAATTGAATCTGCAGCCAAGACCGCGGGCCCTCCGGCGTTGGTGACGATGGCTAAGTTCGGTCCAGCAGGCAGAAACCTTGAGTCCAGGACGGTGGCGCAATTGAAGAGATCTCCAATCTCATCAACCATCACA
Source organism: Bathyarchaeia archaeon (assembly GCA_049521055.1). Taxonomy (GTDB): domain Archaea; phylum Thermoproteota; class Bathyarchaeia; order 40CM-2-53-6; family 40CM-2-53-6; genus FEN-987. The sequence continues at coordinate 9,412 of JBEKPE010000083.1, read as the reverse complement.
ACTCCCGCTCTCTTGAAGGCGGCTTCGTAGACCGCGAAGTCACCCGCGAGTGCGCCCGTATGTGATGATGCTGCTTTTGCGCCAGCAGCGTTTCTACCCGCTTTGATTACGATAATGGGTTTCGTGCGCGCAAAACCTCTAGCAGAACTCATGAACTTCTTAGCATTTCCGACGCCTTCCATGTAGATGATGATGCTCCTAGTGTTAGGGTCCTCGCCAAGGTAATCGATCATATCCCCATAGTCGATATCTAGTGTCGAACCTAGCGAAGCAAAAATGCTGAAGCCTATCCCTGTGCTTACGGCCCAGTTTACTATCGCAGAACCCAACGCGCCACTCTGTGAGATGAATGCAATCTGGCCTGGTTGAGGGTTGTCTCGGAGGAATGTGGCGTTTAGGGCGATTTGTGGTCGCGCCACGCCCACACAGTTTGGTCCCAAAATTCGAATGTCATGCATCGATTGAATTTGCTTAATCTCGTCTTCTAGCTTGGCCCCTCCCGACCCGACTTCTCGGAAACCGGCTGAGAGAATAACTGCGCCGTCCACCCCAGCTTTCGCGCACTCGGCTACTATAGCCGGAACCGTTCTTGCAGGTGTGGCTATTACCGCCAAGTCAACGTGCTCGGGTATCTTTGATACTGATGGGTAGCACTTCAGTCCCATGACTGTTTCCCGGTTTAAGTTTACGGGGTAGATCTTCCTGCGATCTTTCCCTGTTAGGAGGTTTTTTGTCAGAGATTGACCAATCGATCCTTCGCTCTCAGAAGCCCCGATTACCGCGACAGATCTTGGGTTCAGCATCTTCTCGATACTGGCCATTTCAGCTCGCTTACGCCTGAGCTTATGGCTGGTGATAAACGGGTTACCGATGGTTCCTGACTATGACAATTTGAAATGCAGAATTTCGATACTGTTGAGTGTCTGCTCGCCCACTATCATTATAACCAAAGGTCCGGTTCTTGCCGCCGAGTGTTGGCATTGTCCGCCACAGATCTTCACTCTCTGCAAGAGCTACCGGTAGAGTCGCGAGAAGTGCTCGAAAGTGCACTGGTATGCGAATTCACCGTTGTTTCGCCCTCTGGCAGGCCAATCACTCACCCACTCCTGCCCCTCTATGATTCCCAAGACGGGCGGCTGTTTGTAACTTCGAGCGTTCTCTTTAGCAAGAAGCTGGATCATATCAAACGGAACCCGAAGGTATCCGCGCTTTTTTCCCATAGGGCTGGGATTCGAGTCTCTCCCTACAGGATTTTGCTCGTTCAGGGGAACGCGAAGGTTGCAGAGGAGGACATTCACCACGGTTGGGAGCGGCTCCTCCCTCTATGGCGAAAGAAGGAACCGTACATCGACAGTTTCGTTAAGATGAGATATGCTCTCCCACTATTCTGGGAAAGGTCGGTTATGGAACTCTCTCCGACAAAAGTTTACTCTTGGCCGAAGGGAGATGCAAATCAACCACCAGAAGTCTACAGGGTGAAGTAGTATGGTTGAGAAGGTACTCTTTGAGAAGGCCTCCACGTACTCTGACGCCGCTCTAACCTTTGTCGATGATGATGGCTATCCATACTCAGTGCCGGTAGAGTGCGAGATAGATCCCGACAAGCAGGTTTTGAAAATCACAAAACCCAAGAGCCTTGCTTCAGTCGGAGGAAAGGAAGTCGGAATCATATTCAACCATATCACACCACTCCCTGTTGGCGGGTACACTGATAGAAGATACTTAGTCTTCTGGGGTAAGCTCGAGGAACGAGGCGAGAAACTCACTCTGGAACCAACAAAAGGCTTCACTTGGGACGAGAAGGAGGTTCCCTTCTTCCAATATTCAGAGATGAAGGTTTCACGAGGGAAGAAATACCTCGACGAGTTGTCGGAGAAACCATGGCTTTCCACACGTTGGTTAGTCATCCGAACGTTCCGCTTGCCCTTCGTCATCGCGACGATTTTGCCTGTGATTCTGGGGACTGTGATCGCTTACCGGTCAGGTTTCTTCAATTTGTTACTGTTCGGATTAACGTTGGTTGCAGCGCTGCTGATTCATCTAGGCGTGAATACAGCTAACGACTACTTCGATTCCAGGGCAGGCACGGACGACATCAATACCACTCCCACTCCGTTCAGTGGCGGGTCAAGAATAATCCAATACGGGCTCCTGCCCCCTTCAGCAGTTCTCTCACTGTCGACAGCGTCCTATGCAGGTGGGATTCTCATCGGCCTGTACCTCACTATCACGAGGGGCCTGCCTGTCCTGCTGATAGGCCTGGTAGGTTTGTTGATTAGCTACGGGTATACCGCTCCTCCTCTGAAATGGGCATACAGAGGGTTAGGTGAGGCCGCTGTTAGCATCGGTTTCGGACCGTTACTGGTTCTAGGGGCATACTTTGTTCAAACCCAAGGCTTCAGCCTCGAAGCCTTACTTGGCTCCAGTCCTGTTGGAATGCTTGTCATGCTCATCCTATACGTGAATGAGGTTCCAGACCGAACATGGGACGACGAGGCGGGAAAGAAAACGTTAGTTGCTCTTATGCACGAAGATTCAGTGGTCACCGGTTTTCTAATTTCAGTAGGAGTAGTTTACGCGATCATCCTCATCGGAGCAATTACCAGAATATTCCCATTAAGCGCAATTCTAGCGTTACTGACGGTACCCGTGGCGTTGAAGGTGGGGCGGACGATTAAAGGAAACCTAGGGAACCCGTATGGTCTAATACCAGCAATGTCGCTCATGGTCAAACTGTTTGTCTACACGACACTACTGCTTATCGCGGGATACCTAGTGTCCTTCTTGCTTCACTTCTAACGCTGATGAAAACTCGTTGCTTACTGAGTAGGTGTTATAGAACCGTTTCGCGGTAACTTCACTTGAAGAATCCCTGAGTAGTTAACGGCTTGCCCGTTGTCCACCTTAACGTAGTCACCTTTCTGAATTGGCTTGGCAAGGTTTCTGTAATTGTATCTGACGAACGTTCGACCGCTCTCATCATCTAGAACCAGCATGAACTGGTTCATGTCGAAAATCTTTCCTTCCAGATGGATGTTCCTCATCCCGTTGCGTATTTCTTCAATTCTCAAACTACATGCTCCTCCTTCGCTCGCGGACTGTCAGGGCACCTAGGGACTTACCTGCCATCGACAGGGTCCATTGGTCCGCCAGAATGAAAAACTGTTCTTCAGTTCTTCCACCGCAACCCGCGTTTCGCATGTAAGCCACATAATACGGGGTGGGGAATGTAACCTTCTCGGTTTCATGCCACGAATACTAAGTTTTGAGCTCATACCCAATCACGCTGGGTCGGATTAGCCTGTGCGACCTCGGTTAGAATTTGACGTTCGCTTGTGGTATAGCTTTATTTACGCTCCACCGCTTCCTAATCGTCGGTACGCTGCGATTGTACTTAGGTACTATGGTACGCGTAACTAAAGCATAGAGTGGTGTTAGTTGAGTATGAGTCAAGAAGGATATGGCGGCCGAACTATGTACAAAGTTACATGTTCTGACTGCGGCGCTGAAACTGAAGTGCCGTTCAAGCCTACGCAAGGCCGACCAGTCTATTGTAGAGCCTGCTACCAGAAACACAGACGATACTAGTCTGTTTCTGGTGTAACCCCATTAGTTTCCTTTTCTTCTTTCTGTTCTTTGTTATGTGTGGTAATTCGGTTCGTTGTCGCTAGAGCTTAGAGTGCAATTGTTGAAATTCCCGGCCGCCAATTGGTGACTGGGTTACAAATGGAATTCGAGAAAGTAGTCCTGAAGCGAAGAATGGTCAGGAACTTCCAACCAAAACCTGTACCAAAACAGGTTATTCACAAGATTCTTGAGCTAGCCTTGCATGCACCAAGTGCCGGTTTCAGTCAGGGCTGGGCATATGTTGTGGTCCAAGACGAGAAGTTAAGGAAACAGATAGGGGACCTACAAGGGGAGACAGACTTCTATGCTACTCGGCGGTTCCACAGGTTTGTTTCAGAGGCCCCGTTGCTAATAGTGGCGTGCACTAGCGAAAAGATCTACCACGATCGGTACCGAGAATCAGACAAGCTGAAAGAAGACGGGACTGAGATCGAGTGGCCCACGCCATACTGGCACTTCGACATAGGGACCTCATGCATGCTGATCTTCCTCGCAGCGGTCGACGAAGGTTACGCCTCAGCCTTCACAGGCGTATTTCGAGTCCAAGAGATGAAGAAGTTGCTCGGAATTCCAGAGCACTTTCATCCGGTTGGAGTCATATCGATAGGTTTGCCTGCGGAGGGTGTCAAATCCCCGTCACTGAAACGCGGCCGGAGGTCACTTGAACAGGTTGTACACTACGAACACTGGTAAAGCATACTTGGTTTCTCTGCGTCCAGTTACCTAACTCCCATGTTGTTCAGTCTTGAATTCTTGGAAAGTTTGAAAGATACTCCGTACCGCTCTCTGTGTCAAGGATGTCATCTTCTATCCGTATGCCCCCGAACTTTTTGCCGTAAATTCCTGGCTCAACGCTGTGAACCATCCCAGGCATCAATCGATCTTTCGACTCAACATGTAAAGCAGGTATTGGCTCATGAACTGCAACTCCGATCCCATGCCCAAGTCTATGTACCAAGTAATCCGACAATCCATGTTTCTCAATCACCTTGTTCGCCGTACGAGCTATCTCAGCCGCGCTCACTCCTGGTTTTATGGCAGCAATCGCTGAGCTCTCCGAATCCAGTACGGCTTCGAGAAGAGCACGTTGTCTCTTGTCGGGTTTTCCCACGACGAATGTCCTAGTTGTATCAGAACTATAACCGTCTGTCACCACGTCGAGTTCCAACATCACTAGGTCTCCACGTCTCATCTTCCGTTTCGTATTCCCGACCACGTACTTGTAAGCCTCTGCCGTGGACGGTCCAGATGCCACGAAAGCGCATGCAACAACGTGATTGGCACGGAACTTCATCACGCCTTGAGTGACGATTTCGTGCTCGATCTTCGAGGAAAGTTGAACCTCGGTGAGTCCTGGCTTGAGATTTCTCTCGAATGTCTGCAATCCAACGAGAGCTATTCGATTCGCTTTTTTCATCGCAACAATCTCGCCTTCAGTCTTCACAGACCTGGCTTGGACTAGGAGAGGAGAGGCGTTTTTCAATTCGTAGCCAGCAAGTCGATTCTTCAGCGCAGTGTTTGTCTTTTCCCCAGCTACGATCATCTCATACCGAAGCGGCGTCCCGAGGAAATGTTCCCACCCCTGTTCTATTCCAATCGCGCCAGACCTAATTTCCAAATCTACTAGCGCTCTCTGTACCTCGTTAACCCCGACTGTCAGCGCGTCACCAAGGTGTTCATGGGTCTCCCACTTGTACAGCCTCACATTCTCAACCCAAGTTGGCGGTACGGTCTCCCCCGCGGGATGAACCAGAATGGGGTCGCGCTCAACTGGTACGATTAAGTAGCTTAGGCCCCTTCCCGGCCACGCATCGGAAACGTACGAAACATTTTCAGGTATACGAAGCACAAGTCCGCTAAGTCCTTCAAGCCGCATTGCGTTGCGGATTCGTTCGAGCTTTTTCTCATCTCGACTCACAAGGAACACCAATGTGAGTAGTCTGTGGTTCTGTGGAAATAAGATGTTTCCCGAAGAACCCCGGTTTCAGGTCGCGTCGTTGCTTTAATATTCCTCCGTTACTCATCGTCGTGTGAATCAAATTTGAACTATCGTCGTCTCGGTAACGCGGGTTTGAAGCTCAGTGAATTATCTCTGGGTGCATGGGTTACATACGGAGGCCAAGTTGGTGAAGACGCGGCTCTGAAATGTATGTCAGCGGCCTATGAGGCAGGAGTTAACTTCTTCGATAACGCTGAAGCCTACGCGAGCGGAAACGCAGAAACGGTCATGGGCAACGTTTTCAAGACAACCCGATGGCCACGAGAAAGCTTTGTCGTATCGAGCAAGGTCTTCTGGGGTGGCGAAGGGCCCAACGACCGAGGTTTATCACGCAAACACATCTACGAGGCATGCCGCCGCTCCCTGAAACGGTTGCAGCTTGACTATCTTGACCTCTTCTTCTGCCATCGCCCCGACCCTACAACCCCTATTGAAGAGACGGTGCGCGCCATGGATGATCTCATTCACAAGGGCTTGGTTCTCTACTGGGGGATGTCGGAATGGAGTGCCGCCGACATAATGCGCGCCCACGCAATCGCACGAGAATATCACCTTACCCCACCGCAAATGGAGCAACCACAATACAACATGCTCCACCGAGAGAGGGTCGAGAAAGAGTACTTACCCCTGTACCGGGAAATCGGGTTGGGAACAACAATCTGGAGCCCGCTAGCTTCAGGGCTTCTTACCGGTAAATACAACAGTGGAATACCGCACGGCACGCGGGCCTCACTCCAAGGCTACGAATGGCTCAAAGAATACATTCTCACGCCACAAAACCTTGAGAAAGTCAAAAAATTGGAGCCGATCGCTAAGTCTCTGAATTGCACATTGGCTCAACTGGCGTTGGCCTGGTGCCTCAAGAACCCGAACGTAAGCACTGTCATCACCGGCGCGACCAGTTCAGAACAGGTTACTGAGAACATGAAGGCTGAGGATGTAGTTCAGAACCTCAGCTCAGAGGTGATGGAGAGGATAGATGGCGTTCTCGGGAACAAACCAACCTTCGAAGAAGAGTAATCTCAACCGAATAACGAATCGAGAAGCCCGCGAAGCTTCCTGAAATCGTCCTCCATAACCTTCCTCAACTGGAAGGTGTAGAGGGCCGCGGCAGGATGATACATGGGAAAGAAGGTGACTTGCCCGATCTCAAGCGGCATCCCATGCAGATCTGTCACCGATTTGTCAGAATCCATTAACGAGTGGATGGCTGAGTTCCCCATCGGGCAGATGATCCGAGGAGTAATCAAACCGATCTGTCGGTCTAGGTATGGTCTACATGCTGCTGCCTCATCTTTTCTTGGAGGCCTATTATTCGGAGGCCTACATTTGACAATATTCGTAATGTAGACGTCCTCCCGCCTCAAACTAACCGATGCTAGTAGTTCGGTCAGCAGCTTTCCGGCGGCTCCGACAAACGGCCGGCCTTGAGCGTTCTCTTGTTCGCCTGGTGCTTCTCCTACGAAAATGACCCTCGAGCTTTCCAGCCCTTCACCCGGAACAGCGTTTCTTCGAGTCTCACACAGTCGGCATTTCGTACAACCGACTACCTCGCTTGATACTTTGGCAATCGAATCCCGGGGTTCCGTCGACATCAACTCTTCTCAATGGACTAGAATCGAAGTGTTGTCTCTTGACCTTGGCAACGCACGGTATATATTGCACTTTTCCGTCTCAGAGGGCGAATTCATATCAAGTGGTTCACTGATGCCGATCACCGATGTCGTGAAGAAGCAACTCGCACAGAAAGTTAGGTTGCATTACAAGGTTTGCAGAGACTGTGGAGCGCGGAACCCGGAAGCGTCGAACAGGTGCAGAAAGTGCCACGGCCATAACTTGCGTGCGAAGAAGCGCGAACTCGGAGCGAAGTAACCATCATCCCTTCCCTTCAATTTCATAGACGCATCTCACCCTAACCGGGTTACGCAAACATTTCCGCAGAGGAGTGTGCGGGGAATGTGCGGTTACCAAAAAAAATGCAGAGAAGAGTGAGGGAGTGAGCCTAGGAGATTCCCATCTGGGCTTTAGCTTCCTCGCTCATCTTGTCTGGGCTCCATGGCGGGTCCCAGACTAGTTCTACTTTGGCGTCTTTGACGCCGTTCATTGCCTTGATTTTCGCCTTGACTTCTTCCGCTATCATGCCGCCCATCATGCAGCCAGGGGCTGTGAGCGTCATTTTGATTCCAATGTTGCCGTCCTCATTGAGGTCTATGCCATATACTAGGCCGAGGTCCCAGATGTTGAGTGGGATTTCCGGGTCGTAGCAGTCCTTGAGCACCGTTATGACTTCATCTTTAGTGACCAACTTATTATTCACCTCTCGTCAGGATAGTACTAGTCGCGTTTCGCTTCCCTATTAATCTTAGCCCGGACAATTCAGTTTGCCTTCTGTTCGGACCATGCAATTGGCATAGCGCCGGGTATTGGTTCAAGGAGGCTCGTTGCGTTTACCCTGATGGCTCTGGTGACATCCTCGAACAGTGGGTTGCTGTAATCTTCTATCTTACCCTCGTCCGCCAACCTTGCGATGTCAGGGTCTATTGGGATCGCCCCGAGGAAAGGTATCCCCGCCTTTTTGGCTGCCTCAGGGGCCTTGCTTCGGCCGAAGATCTCCGTCTTCTCGCCACAGTGTGGGCATATTACGTAACTCATATTCTCAATTAGGCCCAGGATCTTCACAGCGTTCAGCTGCTCACTCAAAGTCTTAGCCATGTTAATCGCCTTCGCAACCACCATCAACGCCAAATCCTGAGGTGTCGTAACAACAATCACTCCCTGCAAAGGAAGCGACTGAAAAACAGTCAGAGGGGCATCCGATGTGCCCGGGGGCAAATCCGTCAGGAGGAAGTGCAATTCGCCCCATTCGATGTCTTGGAACATTTGTCGGATGACGCTATTGATAATTGGGCCCCGTACGATTACTGGCATTTGGGGTTCTTCGAGAATCAAATTCATCGAAATAACTTTGATGCCCGTTCGCGTGACTGCGGGAAGCACGTGCTTGTCAGCTGTAACGAAGAGTGGACCCTTCAACCCGAACATCTTAGCTATACTTGGCCCTGTGATGTCGGCATCAAGAATCCCAACTTTGTAACCCAGCCTAGTTAGCTGGACGGCTAGAAATGCGGTGACGAAAGATTTGCCGACGCCCCCCTTCCCCGACATTATGGCGAGTACGTTTCGGATACCTTTCCGCTCAAGGCGGTTAATTCCAGGTGGCATCGTGGAACCTGGTTTCTGGGCCTGAGCCGCAGACATCTGACCTTGTATCTTGGAACGCAACTGTCCGAGTTCCTCCTTGGTCATTACCGTGGTCTCGACACCAACAGTCTTGACCCCAGGGAGTTTTGTGACCGCCTTTTCAACATCTGTCGATATTGTCTTTGCCAGCGGGCAACCCCCAACGGTGAGGGCGATGAGTACTTTGACTGCGTCTCCTTGAATCTCAACGCTCTTGACCATTTGTAGATTGACTATGGAAATGTGAAGTTCCGGGTCAATGACATCTTTCAGCGACGCCATTACTTGGTCCTTTGAAACCACGACTCTACTCCTCAGACTTTGTTATCGCACTCAGCGATGAGCGGGCGGATAATAACCGTTGTTGATTCTTCAATTCCCTGAATCATGTCTGTCGGTGACGTGGCCTGACATTCTCCAGTCGCGCTTTACGCTTACGTTTCCCGGGTTGGTCAGAGTCGTTGCTCTCTAACGAGAACGCAACGGTCTCCAAGCAGTCATGGTAGCAGCCTTTCTGGGGTTCTCGGGAATAGCGTTGTCTCCCTG
>JBEKPE010000082.1:0-10320 GCA_049521055.1 Bathyarchaeia archaeon | reverse complement strand
AAAACAACTCTCTTACCGGGTCAAAGCTTCGGGTGGACCGTGCTTTATCGCGATTCAAACCATGGCAATTCGAATCCGAACTCTGGGAATAATACCGTGGCGGTGGGAGGCTTGAATTTGATTTTGGCGCAGCCAATTCCATTCCTACCCTTGACTTTGGGCAGCCTGAGTTTATGGGCGGCAATTATGTCCATCTTCGTGTTGACAGGCTCAGAGCTGCTGGCGCCTGCATATGGTAGGACCGGTGTGCTAATCAACCGACGGAGATTGCGCATCGCCGCCCTTATCCTAGCCGGTATATTCCTAGCAGCAATTGTGTACGGAATCATACTTCTGCAATCTGTTGCCCCTCAGATCGCACGTTGACCTATCTGTAGTTTCTACTACGATTTTCATGGTTGATCGCTTCGCGCACGCCCAATAAACGTGCGCTATCCCATGCCCCAGCGTCCTACCGGAAACTCTTGAGAAGGAGGACGATGAAAATTGACTAAGAATGTTTCAAGGTAGCGAGCGTTAGGACTAGGAAGACGCGCTTGGCTAGTACTGGCTATTTAGCGTCGGGACGGGAGAATGAGAAGGCACCCGGCTAATCCAAGGACACTCAACACTGCCAGCAATGCCCCGATCGGAAACGTTTGTGTTGGCGTTTGAACCGTGTTGACCGCTTGGCTAGTTAACGGACTTAGTGGGGTTCCTGCTGGAGGCGCATTTGCCGTCCCTATTGGGGCGCTTGTACCTGTCGTTGTGCTTGCTGCGTAGGCGTAGGTTCCAATCTGCGTGTCGACGCTTGGAAAGATGCGGCCATTATCATCTGCTAGACCGTAGGCTTTGATGTAGATTGTGACCGTGCCAGTAAGCAATGTAGGTGGCGTGAATGAGTACGTATATGTTCCGGGAGCAGTCTGCTTCAGGGTTGCGGTAACCGTTACGCAACTCGTATTGCAGATGTTAAGGGTTACTTGATTTGTAGATAGGACGACCGGTGTTCCATCGGCGTACAGCACGCTCATTGCTCCGCTGAAAAGGCTGGGAGAGGCCAAAGCTGGCGCGCCAGTAGTGCCGAGAATAGGTAACCCAACGGTACCTTCGCCAGTATTTGCGTACACCGAAGTAACTCCCAACGTGAGGAGCGTTGCAAACATGATAACAGCTAAGCTTACACTCTTCAATTACGACCACACAAAAACAATGGTATTACATATATATAGGTTGCATAGTCGGTTTTCGGAGCATAACCCCTTCTCAAAGATTGAAGCAAGCCTGACAAGATGACTCGTTCCTACCTCCCCGCCTGCAACGGGAATATGGTATGAGGGTCTAGGACGAGTGGAAAGAGGCTTCGAAACGCGGCGTTGAAAAGCAACAGAACTAAAACCGAAACGACTAGGGCATCCAAAGTTCGATACTTGGGTAACATGACAACAAGAAGCAACGCCATGATCAACGCGGCGGCTACAAGCATTAACCTGACATTGGGATCCGAGAACAGGAACAGTCCCGCGCCCGTAGCGACGAACGGTGCCATCGAGAGCAGAGGAATCACTCTAGACAGAATGCTCTTAGCACTCTCAGGCATTATCGGTTGCTTTGAAATGCTGATGCATTTCTCCATCCCCAACGCAAGAAGAAACGGGAGTGGGGAAACGTATAGCATTCGCCAAAGTCCGGTCTCACTGAGCCCTGGATTTGTTGGGTTGAGCAGTGATGGGGCCACAAGGATTGAGCCTACGCACCAAGCGGCAATCCATGCGATTAGGTAGTTTGCGGTTATGCCGCGGCGTCGGGAAAGGGCGTACGCACCCACTAGGCTGAGCAGAAGAATGGCTGGGGAAAGAATGGGCCCTAAGTTGACGAACATGTTTGTCAAGGCATCGCCGAAAGTCAGCAGACTAATCGGATTTACGGGACCGCTGATGTACAATTGAATTGTGTTCAAGAAATCATTTCTGAGGCTTGGGGAGAGCGAGTACGCGGCTGTTCCGATTGGAAGAGCAAGTATTAGCGCGGCACCCAGTGTCCGAACACAATGCCTGCTCCAGGTGCTCTGTCTCGAAAGGAGCGCTGTCAGGATCAAGGTTGTAGCGAAGACACCCCAAGTCCAAGGATGAACGAGGAGAATGATCATCGACAAGACGGCTAAGATGATGTAGGTCGCTATGTTCGGTTCATTGTTTGCGAAGTAGATTGCCAGGAAGACCATCCAGAAGACAAGTGCGACCCAATTGGCTTGGATGGCCACGTATATTCCGAGAATCGTTGGCAGCCAGAGCAGAGTGGAGATTGAAGTTAGGATTGCGAGTTGAAAGTTCCATCCTCCACGCAGAGCTGCGAAGAAAGCAGCCGTAGCAGTGCAAAAAGTTAGAACAAGAGGGGCGTATTTCACGATTGAAACCGAGCTGAGTCCGGTGGCTGATTGGATGAGGTAGAGGAACACGACGTAGACTCCGTGACTGGCTGATGTGTTAAAGGCCTGGGATGGCGTGAGGCCGACGAGGGCGTTAAGCGGGTCTATGTACCTCCAGAATGAGTCCTGACCCACGACCCAGGTCTGTCCCGCGAGGTATGAGTAGAAGAAGACGATTACCGCAGTGATGGCGAAAAAATCCAGCGATGCTACAATGGTTCTGAGGCCGGGCTTTTGCGGAGACGGCTGATACCGAACTACCAAGCGGCTTCTCAACCGGGGCAGGCGCGGAATTAATGGGATCCACAACCATGAGAACAGAAGCAACAGCATTATCGGAATCGCGAGAGGGTAGAGGAAAAAGGTCAGGTTGGCTTCAAGCTCAGGGGAAAGGATGCCAACTCTCGCTTGGGGGCCGAGGGCCGCGGCTACCCAGTAGAAGAGAGAGGACCATTCGACCAAAACAAAAATGAGGAGCGCTGAGGGAAGGATCTCTGTAATTGCGACTCTACGACTCTCCGATCGTTGCACGTTCAAAGCAGCCGCACAGACCACAACAGCGTAAAGGATTGGGATGGCCGCGGGCTGGTTAAGAATTGCCAGAGCTATTGATACCGCCCACATTGCTAAAGTTCCTATTGAAACAGTGGTTGAGAATCGCTTCCAAGAAAGCGCAAATGTCCAAGGAACGCTGATGGTTGAGATTAGGAAGAGGTAGTAATCGTAGAAGTTGGAAATTAGCATTATCTGGGTTGTTCGCGGATAGTAGAGGTAGTAGGGTATTTGCAGCTGGTTGAGGAGAACGAGTAGCCCTATTCCCAGACCGATCCCGGTAACCCAGTGAAGTACCTTCGTTTGAACGTCATGCATGTGCTTATTCTCGCGCCCAAGTTTGCTTAAAGCCTTTACACGAATCTCATTCAACGGAGTTGAAGGTTAGATTTACTTTGTTATTTGCATCCTACCGTCGCGGGTAGTCGTACCTCAATAACAAAGGACTCTTTCTCTTCGTTTCCTATCGACGACTAGAGAAGTAGGGGGTTGCGGGTGTTTTTCGCGCCCGTTCGGTGTGTGGCTTTAGTTGCGTTTGCGTTTGAGTATGTATAGGCTGGCTGCTAGCGCTGAGAAGGCCACAAGTGCTATCGTGCCGAATTCTGGGACTGGTATGTTGGTTTGTTCCAGGTAGATGTTCTGGCCTGTGCCTGTCTGGCCTGGTGAGATCGATACGGACCAGGTTTGAGGTGCGTAGCCTGGTGAGCTGATTGTGAACTTGTAGTTGCCTGTGGGGAGGTAGGCTTGGTAGATGCCGTCGTATGTGTAGAAGTTCCATCCCGTCGAGTTTGTCGAGCTTGCGCCGACGACGTTAACTAGGCCCCAGCTTAGCTGGCGGAACTCGTTGCTCCACGTGAATGCCAAGACGTTTCCTGACACGAAGCCGTTCAAGTCAACTTCAAAGATTGCGCTTGCTTCGCCGCTGTTGTGGGTGCCGGCTATTTGCCAGACGCCCTCCTGCGAGTATGGGCCTAGATGGTTCGCGGCTAAGCTGTGTCCGATGAGTTCAGGTTTGAGCGCGGTGTCCTCTGTTAGGCTGATGCCTGAGGTTGCGGTTGTGCCGGGGATGATGTGGTACGATTCGCCCATGAGAAGGCCGTTGACTGGAGGGTAGTACTGTGCGAAGGTGCTGTCTTGGGTTGGGGCTTGTACTCCGCCGCTTGCAAGTTCCATTGTGTTCGTGTTGTTGGCGTACCAGTTGACGAAGTCTACTTCAGCTGTCCAGCCTCCGGTATAATCTGGCGCCGCCTGGATTCCCGTGTTCGAGAAGTATCCTGGCACGCCTACGCCTAGTCCTGTGCCTGGGGCCGTGTAGCAGTCTATTTCGAACCCGCAGATTGTGGTAGAGAGCAATGGGTCGTTGAAGTATGTTTGTTGAGGGACGAAGCGGGATAGGACTCCGTCGTCGGTGCCTGCGGCCGGTACTTGCGGTAAGCCAGCCATCAAGACGTGCAGAAGTGTTACGCCTCCAGGTAGGTAGTTGTAGGTGTTTAGTGGTTTGGGTACTGGGATGGCGGGGTGGAGTGGGCCGAACGGGTATTGGTCGGTTCCGTCAGCTGCTCTTGCGAATCCTTTGCCAGTTGTGTAAGTACCCTCGCTTGACATCCACTCAGCAACCAAATTACCTGAGTCATCGAACAACCTAACCCTTGCAGACATGTTGGCGTCGGTTGGCGTGATGATGCTCTCCTTCTTGAACAGGATGTCCAAACTCACGTTAACACCGATTACTAGGTTGATCTTCATATCGGCGACTTGGCTGGGTTGCGCGTAGACCGAGAAGGATTTGTCCTGTATGTACCCGTAAGTGAACCCTCTCAAATCGTATTGGCCGCTCGGAATCGCGGAGGGGTAAAGTGGGAGGTAGCCTGAGACGGCCTGTTCGTATGTTCCTCCATCCGATAGAGTGGTTGGGCTCCAATGAGCTGGAGCGAACAATAGCGTCCGAGTCGAGTAGTATGATATGCCCCCCGTGTAACCGCCCACAAAACCAAGATCGCTCAATTCCTGCCCGAAGTACGCGTCATTCGAATTACCTTGGTACGGCACTAGGCCGCTGCCTGGTTGTTGGTATTGGGCGTCCCAGCCGCCCCCACACATTTGAACGGTCGAGTTTGAATCGTTCTGGAAGAGGCAGCTGGTCAGCACCGTGTCTTGCAGGTTAGAGGGGACATCGCCTATGAAGTCGATTAGGGTGCCATTCGCGTACACGCCGATATCAATTTCTTCACCGACCATGTATACGCCACCAACATTGCGCGGGTCACCGGTGAAGCTTGGGTCACTTCCCACACTCGTCGGTATTCCCGAAACCGTGTAACCCACTGGGTTCCCCCAAACCCAATTCCTGCTGACTCGGGGCCTTTCCCAGTCGATGCTGTAGACTGTGAGGTTGAAGCCTACGCCGCGGTACATGTGATCGCTGACATCGGTCGGGTTACCACTAAGTGTCACGGACACCTGTTCAGTTGGGCCGTGCTCCAAGTAACCGAGCACGTATACATGCGGCGTGTACGTTCCACTGGGGATCCCATAATTCTCCCCACCCCAAGTGTCGTTCCAACCCCAGAATTGAATATTCGCTCGACCATTCTCAATCGCGTAGGCGTTTAGTTTCGCCTTATCGAGGTCGTTCCTGTGTCTCAGCGTCGTGGTGGAGAGGAATGCTCCTCCGGCCCATCCAGATTTGGCGCCGAAAGTGTACAGACCCCGATAACCGAGTAGAGTTTGGTTGTATGACCAGACATTGCCGTTAGCATCAACCAAGACTCCGTACATAACTCCTGCGCCTGTATCGATTGGTGAAGTTGTAATTGAATTCACGGCAGTGTCGTGGAAGTACACTGTCTTGTTCACCCAGCTTGAAAGGCGTAGGTCAAGAGGCAATGTAACGTCTCCCGCCCACTCGTTGGGTGTTACGTCAAAGTAGTACTCCTGGAATGTTGAACCGTCCAAGGCCGTCTGAACGTAACGGAAAGTCCAGGCACGCACATAATACCTGCCCGGCGTTAGGCCGTTAACCCATGTAGCGTAAACCTGTGGAACCATTCCGTCAAGATCCCTCGGCGCACCGTACTCGTCCTTCACACCGAACTCAAAATGGAACGGAGTCGTTGTTCCGCCCTGCACGAACCAGTGCTGTGGTGGGCCAACGCCCTGTGGGTCTTGCATTAGGTTTCCGAAGTAAATACCACTTCCCGCTCCGTCACCCGCGGACACTTGGTAGTAGCCGCCGGGTATGACGTTATTCACCGCAGTTGAGGGGTTAGGAACGCCGTAGCCGTTGCTTGGCGTGTATTCATGCCACGGAAACGCGATCTCGCTACCAAGTCGCGGATCATTGCAATTACCTGCGGTATACCTACCTGTGTAAAGTTCCTGCCCTCCAGCAACGCATGGGAGAGGAGACCAGGAAACTGGTGGACCAGCGCTTGAGTCGACTTGGTTGCTGAGTGTTGCGTTAGCGTAGAGTTCAATTTTCATGTATTGACCGTCAACGTCGGTTCCGGTGCCATGCACCCCGTTTAGTCCCCCTGGGGCTCCAGTGTCTCCCAGAGGCCAAGGTTCGTCACCGAACTGATGTTTCGTGAACACGTTACCATGAATCACGGGCCCAGGTTGCAGGTAGCAGTCGAAGTGTAGTGATTGGCCTTTGAGGACGGTTATTCCGCTCGTGCACAGGGTCTGTGGATATCCAGCAGCTTCCGCGTAGATGTCATAGACACCGGGCGCTAGGCCCTCGACCTCATAATGGCCGTTGGCTGTGGCGTTGAGGTAACCGATCGCGTCTATTGTTGGTAGGTCGGGTCTCTGTTGACCAGTGTACGGGTCAATGCGCATACTCATCTTTGCCCAGACTCTTCCGGCTTCTTGGATTGGTTGGCCGTAGAGGGTTGAGTTGTAACCTGCATAACGGATTGTGCCTGTGAGTATGGCGGGGTCAACTTCACCCTTCACCAGCATTACTGGCCAATTCTCAGTTGGAATAAATTCTGAACAGCTCGCCGTAGTTACTACTCCCGCAAATGTGAAAGACGGCAGATCCCCTGTGCCAGTCCCGGTTCCTTCTTCTCCGCAGATTGACGGGGTTCCGCCAAGGAGAAGTGTCTTGAAGAAGTACCTTCCCGCAACAGAAGGTGCGAGTACTCCGTTGACGCGAACATAATACCATTCTCCGGCCGTTGAGAAGTCAATGCCTTGGTGATTGTAATATGGAGTGGTGGTTGTGAGGGGGTTTGACGAATCAAAGCCGGCGTCAGCTAAAACTTCAACTAGTGTCCAACCGGGTGCATAACGGTCGTTCGGGCTGATCCTCGCCACAGCAATCGAAGAGTAATCATTCGTAATGGTTGATACAACCTGTGGCGATCCGGGAACACTGAAACCCGGCGGAATTAGAATGTCTACTCCATGCCATCTTCCGCTAAAGCGGGTACATGCTCCTCCACCATTGGAGGCTTGACACGCCGCGGTGGACCATGCTGTTGCGTTCAACGCGAAGATCAAATCGCCTGTAGTGCCCGTGAGAATAGCGCCGAAGGGAGCATAAGTGTCCCCTTGGAGCTGATACCAAGAATTACTTGGTGCGCCCGGCGGGTTACCGTTCGGGTACGGTGCCTGGTAACCAGGGGCACAGTTATCGTTCGCCTGGTTCGGGAATCCAACATATGCACATTGACCGCTGCCGGGCCATACGTAGCCAATAACGCCCGGAACATGCGGGTCGAAATCATTAGTATGATACGGATAAGTTCCTGTGAGGTCGCCAAGCGTGAAGTGAGCTTGGACAGGAACTCCCACTGCAAGTATTCCTAATATGAAAAGTCCGATGAGAAGAAATCCCTTAAGCCTATTAATCAAATTACTCTTTCCATCCAGATGAAGTACTCCGATCTCTAGAAACTCGGAGCCAAATTTCTGCTGTCGAGCTCTAGCGTATATAAGCTGAACTGTCCATGTTGGACATACCTTGCCCACTAGAAAACTAGGCTAAGAATTGCAAACAGTCGCGTCAGGTTTTGGTACATCAATGATCTGTTTCACGCCCTCTTTCTCTCTTAGGTGTCAGTTGTAGGAAGAAGAAGGCCAACACCGAAACCACGAACGCTCCCATCCCCGTCAAATCAACGCGCAGGTTGAACGGAAAAACGTCGATGTGACTAAGTGGTAAGCTCAACCACTCGGGATGCGCCATCTGTAGAACAACTACGTAGACCCAAGTAAGCAATCCAAAGAGAAATGCTGTAGAAAGAATAGCGCGGCGTGTTTCCGTTCTAAACTTCATCTTAAGCGCTAGTGCTTCCAGGTTGAAGATAGCTCTTTTCCTTTAATCATCGAATAGTAAACGTAGACCTAACAAAAGAGAGGCCTTAGTTCCTATCTAATCTGCGCCGATTTGACACTAAATCGCCTCTCGTCGTGCAACGCTTTATCTAACCTAGCTGGTTGACAATCGCCCCGTCCTCTTCGAGATTCACGCTGGAACCAAAAATGCAGTCCGCACTTACCCTAAACCCTGAAACGCAACCTGGTTCCATAGGGCCGCCCAGCGGAGACCTATCTTCCGCAGTGTCGGTGTCGCGCGGTGCATCATACCTCACAATTCAAACGATCATCACTGCCGTCGCGCAGGCGTTAGCATTCGCGATCTTAGCGCGCCTAATCACACCGGCCGAAGTGGGAATCCTAGCCATCCTTTCACTCATCATAGCCTTCGCTCAAGCACTAAACGGAGGGGCGTTCTCACAGGCGGCGACTACGTTCATAGGGGGATTAACATCAGACTCCAAAGAAGCGGCGTCAGCTGTATTCTACCAATCGCTTCGCGTAACTCTTCTGTTTACCATTCCGATATCGGCTTTCGTTTTCCTCGCTGCACCCACGATCGCGTCACTATTACTCGGCTCAGTGACACAAGTCGGTCTGTTCAGGGCTTTAGCGATCGATCTTCTAGTCTACTCAGGGGCTCTGCCAGTCGCCATTGGGACTTTGCTCGGAATGAAGAGGTTCAAGGAGGCCGCCACGATTGGATCTGCAGGCATCATACTGAGGCAGTGCTTGGTTGTTCTACTGATTATTTTCATGAGAAACTTAGTCGGTCTTGTGATTGGTTGGATTTTGTCAGACCTCGCCATGCTCGGCGCTTACGGGCTGTTCATAATTCGCGTGCTCGGTCTGCCCAAGAAAACCTTCTCATTCAAGAGGCTGATCACATTCTCATGGCCACTGAGCATCGGTAACGTGGTCAACTTCGCGTACAGCTGGTTCGATCGCGCGATACTCATCGCGTTTGTACCGCTAGCTGCCCTCGGCGTATACAATGCTGCGTTGACCGCGTTCACGGTTCTTAGCAACATTACAGGTTCAGTGAATAATGCGCTTCTTCCTGCCTACTCGCATATTCACGGGCGGAGTGGGCTTGAGAGTTGTAGGAGGGCTACTTGGTTGGCTTCAAGGTATGCAAGTCTGGCGATTGTTCCTCTTTCGTTTGGGTTGCTCGCCACCGCCAAGATCGCCCTCACAACCTTCGTGGGCCAAGCATACGTAGGCGGAACGGACGCTCTAGCCATATTATCACTCTTCTTCGCCCTAACCGCCTTCGGCTCAGTCCTGGGCACCATGCTAGTGGCATTATCGGAAACCCGCACGGTCCTGTGGATTACGGTTGCGTCCGTGTTGATGGCGGTTGGTTCCGCCTACTTCTTGCTGCCCTTCTTCGGTATTACCGGCGCTTCGATTGCTCGCGGTCTCGTGATGGTCGCGTCACTCGCGCTAACAATCATAGCCTTGAGACGAAAGAAGGCCGTAAGCATTGACGTAACGACGCTTTGGAAAACTTTGGTTGCGGGCGGATTGATGGCCGGGGTTCTCGTGCTGGTTCAGATGGTGTTCTACAGTAGGATTCTGCTTCCTGCATACATAATCCTCGGCGGAATCATATACTTAGCAGCACTTCGCCTGCTGAAAGCGGTACAGGAGCATGACATTGAACTCATACACAAATACCTCGGAACCCGATTGGGTTTCGTTTCGAAAATCCTAGGCGCCATACTCATCACCAAGTAGCCGCTCGCTGCTACGTTGGATCTCGTTCCCTCCTCCTTTCAATGGTGTATCAAAACGGGTGTGAGGCGACTGATATCCAACGTTCCACGTTTATTAGCTTGTAAGATAATCTTACCCATCATGGCATCGCGTGACCTTCCTGAAATAACCCGCATCAGCTCTAAGGGACAGGTGGTCATCCCAGCCCGGGTGAGGGATAGGCTTCACATAAAGCCGGGCGGGGTGTTTGCGATCATGGCGAGACCAAGGTCAGGGATCTTGGTTTTGAAGAAGATTGACAGCAAATCATTACAGGT
>JBEKPE010000081.1:0-10327 GCA_049521055.1 Bathyarchaeia archaeon | reverse complement strand
GGAAAGGACTTAGGCAAATTCATCTAATTGTAAACGCTCCTCATCGCGACTAGAACCTCAGCCAACTTGGCGTTCAAAGTTCTATGGCATTGGTACCGTAATCGCGCCATCAAGTACTACCAGAACACGAGAATTCTTTCCCTTAATCCTAGTCGCATCTGTGAACGCTTTTTGCAAATCTCGGTAAGGCGTTAGACCTATTGCCTTCGGGACTTCGTCGGGCAGGCGAGTGACGGCGAAGACACTTGTTTTTCTTAGTAGGTTTTGCAATTTCACTACCTTGTGATACCCAAATTTCCGCGAGTTTTCCTTGCCAATTCCTGCGCCCTTCGACGTTAGGAGTCTGTAGAAGTTGTTATCGCCTATGCCTTCGGGGCAACTTGAGACCAGGATAATTATTCCTCCTTCCTTAACGGAGAGTTCGACGTTTTGGAGCGCTTTTTGGGATTGGTAGAGATCGATGTCTAACGGCGGTTTGTTTACTGAGATTACAATGTCCGCTTTCTCCTGAATCTTCGGTACGTATATTTGATTTGCAAACTCAACAGCCTGTTTGAATGACTGGATAATGTGTCCCGAGCATGAATAGCTTATTTGTGATTTCACGTTGAGAACGAGTTGTATTGAGAATATATCGTCGAATCTTCCAAACACTTCCAAGGCCTCCATGAAATCCTCGTGGACCGGGTTACCTTCCAACCTAAGGACCCTCGAGCTCTCCTCGGCAGCCAAACAATGATTATTCGTAATAGAATCAATACCCGCGAGTGCGGGGAGTAGGAATTTTCGGCCCCCGGTGTAACCTGCGAAATAGTGTGGTTCCACTGACGCGATTGGGATGATGGCATCTGCCTCAAAGACGAGAGAGTTGAATGATAGTTCCGTTCCTCTGCTCGTCTTCCCGATCGATTTCAATGGGGTCGTATCTTTGCTATTGTGAACGACAACCCTCCCCCCGTACGGCGGGATCTTGCCCCCAAGAATTCCTTCAAGCTCCCTTTGATCTGGGGACCTGTGTGATCCTGTCGCGATAACTGTTGTAACCTCTTTACCCCTCAATTCGAGGTACTTCAAAACCTCCGCAGTCGGCGTCGACCGTGTATGGTCGTTCACGACGACGAGGATTTTCTTCTTATCCGAAATGAACGATGCGAAGTCCTTGGAATCAATGGGGTTTGCTAGGGAATGGGGAATCGATTCTGTGTTGGGAGGAGTATCAGCCGGTGAAACTATCTCGACCGGTCTACCCTCCTCGAACTCCAGCCTGATCGAGCCATGCCCGAAGGGTACCTGCATGCTTCTCGCCACAGGTCAGGACGCTAACTGGCCGAAATAGCTTGTGCGGAATTATCAGACCGAGGCACGCCGGCGATCGGATGAGTACCACAATAGGTCGTTGTACGGCAATGGTTTGGCGTCTAGATGCCGAGTAATAGGTGGTCGATGGAGAAGGCGCCCGCTCCAAGTGCCGCCAATGCAAGGGATGCGACTAGAAGAATGACGTCTACTTCGTAGCCGCCAACGAACTTCTTCTTCATCTTGACCTTCGAAAGCCATGTTGTAGAGAGCATAAACAGCGCGAAGAGCACAGCGATAATTTGCGTGAATATTCCAAGCAGTAGGGCTAGGCCACCGAAGAACTCAACGACCGCAGCAAACAGGATCAAGCCGCCTGGTAGGCCCATGCTCTTCAACCATTCCCAGCCCTGCTTTCTTTGTGCAGCGCTGAACTTCGGATACCCATGCAGTATGAAGACGAAGCCAATTACCAGCCTCAGCAGTAGGGCTGCGACACTCAAGTGAACCCCGAACAAACTGGAACTCATCATTCGCTATCACTTTACTTTAGCAAGCTAGTGGACATAAGAAACTATATTAACCCTCGCTAACCCAAACGTAACCTAGTTACGATCAAACATGTCAGCGCGAATCAAACCAAGAACACAAAGCTTGCACGTTGCAACAGACATGTGCCCCGTAGTGGGAGCGATCAAAAGCATAGTCACTGAGTCAAGGTTGCTGGTCGTACGGCACCTCTTTACCGGCCCTAAACGTTTCAACGAGCTCCTGCGGGTGTCCGGAATAAACTCGAAGACACTCTCCGCGACCTTGAAGTTTCTTGAAGAAAGAGAAATCGTGCGGAGAGAGGTTCTGAGCACGAGACCGTTTACAGTTGAATACTCACTGACTCCCTCAGGCCAAGAACTCCAACCAGTACTAGATAGCCTGGGTAGTTGGGGCAGCAAATGGTTGCCCGAGTTCAAGGGCAAGGTCACTGTTCATCCCTTAATTCGCAAGCCCTGAAGAGGCGGTGACGTCTAACCCTCTAACACCCAAGAAATTGCTATACATCGCCGACGTGATCTTCCCTGAAGCTGTAAGGGAGAGACGGTTTGGGAAGTTCCATGCAAGCTAATCCTCTCTGGCCCGTCGAAACTCGGTTTCCGATTCTCGATAAGGACCTGAGGGTAGACGTCGCAATCGTCGGAGCAGGGATTGCTGGTATCTCATGCGGTTTTCACCTGCAAAACGCGGGTTACCGGGTTGCCGTCGTCGATAGAGAAGAGGTCGGGGCGGCGGCCACCGGCGCTAGCTCTGGGATCTTATACTATGGTTCGGGGGGCAATTTCGTTGAGGCTGTGCAACGGTATGGGAAGGACGACGCGACTACGCTTTGGAAGGAAACTGAGAAGACAATCACTGATCTTGTTTCATTAATAGAAAAGAATCGTATCCCATGTGGCTTTCGACACACCGGCGCAATCATGGTTGCAAAGAACAAGCCGGAAGAGGTCCGAATTGAAGAAGAGCAGTCAGCGCTCCGAGATATCGGGATACAGACCGAACGATACTCCAGCGATAAGATTCAGCAGTCATTCACTGGCACAAAGTTCGTTTCGGGGCTCTCGTTTGATATCTGTTGCGTGATTCACCCCGCTCAGTTCGCTGCAGAATTGGCGAGGAAGTTCAACGTACCAGTATACGAAAAGTCGCCTATGCTGAAATTCACCGAGACGCCGAACGGCGTCACGCTCGAGTCATCCCGCGCTCGAATACATTGTGACCGTTTGGTGCTGGCGACGGATCTTGAGCCGTTCTATGGTTTGGAGAAGCACTTCGAACAGGAAACCACTGTTGTTCTAGCCAGTCCTGAGATCGCGGCTGCCAAGGAGATCTGGCCTGAAGACAAAGTGATTTGGACTATGGAAGACAAGTACGACATACTATACCCGTTGGGACAGCGTCTAGCGTTGGAGCTTTATCGCGCACGAAATATCAAACGGAAACTAGCACAATACTATAGCAGCGTAAACTTCGAAGTTCAATACCGCTGGGGTGAGTCCTGGTCGAAGACTACAGACTTACTTCCCATCGCGGGTCGTTTGACCGATCGCGTATACGCGGCAGTTGCTATGGGGGATGAAGGAATCGTCATGGGGTTTACAATTGGAGCGAGGATGCCACTGGCATTTGATGGTCGTAAGGATCCTATGGTGAGGATGGCCTCTCCGACCCGTTTCTCGCGTACTTGACCTACTCGTTCCGCTCGTTCATTCTTCCTTGTGGCTCATCGCGTGTTGTAGCTGGTGGTGGTATTGTTCTGGTGTCATGAGTGCTTCGAATGCGCGTTGAACGACCTCGCTGAGTGCGGGGTGTATGTGCATTGCGTCTAGGAGTGGGCGTGCGCTTTGCTCGGGGGTGTACATTAGGTTGATGATCTCCTGAATCAGAACTGAAGATTGTGGTCCAATTATGTGGGCGCCAACTATTCTGAGGCTATCCTTTTCAACCATCACTTTCGCAAAGTAATTCTTTACCGCCATCGCCTCCCCCTTAGCCGTGTCCTCGTAACGCTCGAAACCGATCAGAATCTTCTCCTCACCGAATTTCTCAATGGCTTCCTTCTCTCTGAGTCCGACGCTAGCAATCTCGGGGTCTGAGAAGACTGCGTGGGGGACTGCGTGATAGTCGACAGGGACTTTTTGCTTGAGCACGGCGTTGTAGTAGACTACGGTGACTTCGTAGTTGGCTTTGTGCTTGAACAGATGCTTTCCGTTCGCATCGCCGAATCCCCACACATTTGGCGCCGAAGTCTCGAGAAATTCATTGACCACGACCCAACCGTGGCTATCGGTTTTGATTCCCGCACGTTCGGGATGAAGGATATCTGTTGTGGGGCCGCGTCCTGCGGCGATCATAATCTCATCAACCAGAAGACTTGTACTCTTTCCAGTCTGCCGATTCATGGCAACAATCTTCTTCTTACCCTCGGCACGTGTCGCCTCCAAGACCTCGTAACCCGTCAAGATTGTAACCCGCTGCCCAAGTTCCTGCTTCGCCAAGACAGAAATCTCAGGCTCCTCTTGCGGCAGAAATTGCGGGTTCCTACCGATTATCGTGACCTTCGAGCCCATGGCCGAGAAAAAGTGTCCGTACTCAGCGGCTATGTAACCACCGCCGACGATGGCTAAACTCTCGGGTAGTTTTGTCTCGTAAAGGATCGAGTCGCTTGTATGGTAACCCACCTCCTTCAATCCTTTGATTGGTGGAATGGTTGCCTGCGAACCTATCGAGAGAAGAATCATATTCGATTTAATCGTCTCATCTTGAACCTTCAACGTGTAAGGTGCAACGAATTCAGCCGGGGCATGGAAGTAATCGAGGTTCGGTGAACTTGAGAGGCCTTCTCTAATCGACATGATGTCATGGTCAATTATTGTTCGCATCCGTTTCATGACCTTCTCAAAACTAACTTTCTTGAGGTCAACGTCGATTCCGAAAACGCCTGCACTTTGGATCGTTCGAACAACCTCGGCTGGGTAGAGCAAGATTTTCGAGGGAATGCATCCTCGTGTCAAGCATATGCCGCCCGGCTCATCCTTATCGATAACAGCCGCCTTGATGTTCGGGTTCCTTTGCATCATGTCATTTACAACGTAGATTCCTGACCCTGTCCCAATCGCGATGACGTCGTATTCCTTCAACGGTTTGTCATCAAAGGAAATGCTTGGCCGACTGATAACGGCTTTGGGCCTAGAAGTTGCCAAACAAGGCGAGGAGTACCGACTCTATGGTCAACAGAAGTTGACTAAACGAAAGAGCGATTGAATTACTGATCCAGTCACAATCACGACGACGTCTTCACCCGGTCGTCGCCAACTCAAGTTCGCGCAACTGTCCCTCAAGTCTTGAGGCAAGCGCAGAGATGTCCTGTGAATTGCGCAGAAGCCCATCGACGGTTCTACCAAGTGCCTGGAGGAGTAGGCCTCGATCCAGTGAGGCCACCAGAGTGTCGGTGAACGACTGAATGATCTCTGCGGGTAAATCATCAAAACCCCTGCCGTAACTGGTCGCTAGACCGTGATGATGGCATGCGAGCGAGAGTGCCTGGTCGCGGGCTGCACTAATCCAGTACTCGGCCTGCCACAACCGACCGCGCTCAATACAGATGCGGGCGCGAACTAAGTGGTGCGCCGCAAGTCCGAAGAGATGTTGCGGGGAAAGTGGCGTAGCCTTACTCCTTTTCACGGCGTTCCCGAACAGCAGCTCGAACTTCGGCCCCAAGGCGCCAAACTCAGCTCTAGGTGTGAATGACAAATCTACCTGCAAGTTCCCGGGCAACAGGAAGACTCTGTACATTGTCGACTGAGATGAAAGATCGAACAGACGTACGGCGTTGAACTCACCTTGAAGTCGCGTCGTCCAATCGCCCAGGACATCGGTCATAGCCACGTTGTCATCCAGCCCAAACGTGAGATCGAGATCAGACCAGCGATCCCCGCCGCCTCCTGCGCTACTTCCGATAAACGCGCCGGCGACCACCCGACGGTCTGTCCGACCCATTTCTAAGAGGCGATCGCGGACGCGATTACGCTCCTCAACGGTGAACATGACTAAAATGTACACCTTGTCCCTGATTTTGGTTGTTAATTCTCCTTTTTGCTACGAATTTGACTTGAAACGGTAGCGTGAAGTTGTCGGTTGATGTTTTCATCTGTGAAAAGTCAGTTGTTCTAGACCCAAACGTAATCGAGAGCCTTAGCAATGCTATTATGACCAGCAACTCATCTCTGCGTTAGGGCGCGGGGTTATGGATCGTAGGATGATTGGGGGTTGGGTTAGGGTTACGAGTGGAGCTAGATGGTTCACCGTCACATTCCTACTGGTAGGCTTAATGTTTCTGTCCACCGTGTCGAATGTTCACGCAGCGACGATTATTGGAACAGATGCAACTGTCGGCACAGCAAAATGTCCGATTTCTGGCGCCTGTGGGTCAACACTGTCTTGGACGCATACGGTCGGTTCGAACTCAAATCGAATCCTGATAGTCGGAATCTCCGCGGTTCCCGTATCAGGTGACGTTTCCGTTACACTGGTTCAGTTCGGTTCGAGTTCCCTAACGCCTCTCACCCCCAAAATCATAACTGGCCGCTTTCTAGTTCAACAGTGGTACCTACTGAACCCGAGCGGGTCAGCTACGGTAACCGCCACCTTTGCAAACAGTCCCGCTTTCGCTGTCGGAGCCTCCGCATCGTTCTTCAACGTAGCTGGGGTGGGCGCGTCGAATGGTGCCACTGGTACAGGTACAACTGCGAGCGTGACTGTTAGCGCGATTTCGGGGGACTTGGTCGTCGACACACTCGCCACTTCTGTTCCGCTTTCCGTGGCTTCGGATGCAAGTCAGACGCAACTATGGAACTTGAATATAGAAGAAGTTACGGGTGCTGGCAGCGATAAGCCCGCTTCCTCTCCCGTCACTATGCAATGGACATTCGGAGGGACTACTGTTCTATGGGCTTTGGTTGCGGTTGACCTTCAACCAGCGGGCATTCCTCCAATTCCAGAATATGCACTCGGCCTACCCTTGCTCGCAATCTTCATGGTAATCGGGTATGGGTTAGTTAGACGCCGAACCCGAAACGACTATACCTAACCGAAACCCATCCACCAGAATTTCACAGCATATCCTATCAACCGTCAACTTCACGTTACTCTTGAAACTCCCAGTGTGAGAGTCAACGATGGTTGTATCAAAACTAGCGTTGAGGCTTTTGGCTCTAGCTGGTCTTCCTCTTCCTAATCTTACGAGTTATGCTCGGAGGAATCGCAGTTCTTTTGATGGGCTAGGTGCCATTTAATTCGTTCTTGCATACTTGGTTTCTTGGGCATCGGATGCTTCTGGTGCCAACCCCGGTTGATTGTCGTATTCTTTCCTCCGGAACATGGATGATTCGTCCAGAACTCTTTTTATCGTATTCGTCGATGCCCGACAACTACACGATTACGATCTAAACAATAAGTAGATACGAGGACCCCCAAAGTGAATCGAAGAGCTTTCCTGAAAATTGCAGCAATCGGAGCAATCGCATCGGGCGCCGCTGCCGCTGGCTACTATGGGCCCGAGCTCCTAGACTTGGCCAACACCTCTGCACAATCTCTGGACAATCAACTTCAATTTGATACAACCTCCTTCGTAACTGACGATCAGAAGATCCCTCACCTCTTGCGACGTGCTGGATTCGGCTCCTCACCCCCTGAGCTAGGATACTTCGAGGGCCTCGGCGTGGCGGGTGCGATAGATCATCTTCTGAATTACGAGAATATCGATGATAGCGGCCTAGTGAGTGAACCGGACATAACCATGGCTCTGACGAAGAAGCCGCCAACGGGCGAAATTGTGAACCTGGTTTGGTGGTGGGTTGACCGAATGATCAACACGCCTAGACCTCTGGAGGAAAAGATGGCTTTGTTCTGGCACAACCACTTCGCAACCGCCATCTACAAAGTAAGATACCCATACCTAATGTTCAATCAAAACCAACTACTCCGCAGCAAAGGCATGGGGAATTTCCGTGACCTCCTAATGGGAATTACCGAAGACCCGGCCATGCTCATCTGGCTTGACGGAGCTCGAAGCAAGAAAAACGCACCAAACGAGAATTACGGACGTGAGGTGATGGAAGTCTTCACGACTGGTGTCGGTATCTACACCGAGGATGACGTGAAAGCTGCAGCTAGGGCCTTTACTGGTTACCAAATTAACAAATCCGGAGATTCATTCTTCAACCCCAACCAACACGATAATGGAACGAAAGCATTCCTAGGTCAAACAGGGAACTTCGGGCCGGAGGACATCGTCAACATTCTCGCTTCCCACCCCGCCACTGCAAAATCCATCTCTCGCAAGCTCTTCTCATATTTCGTCTACGATAACCCAAGCGACGACACGGTAAATCGTCTCGCAAGTGTGTACACGGCAACCGATGGTAACATCAAGTCGGTCGTCGAGGCCATTCTCAATTCCGACGAATTCTGGTCCACTCAAGCACACCTAAGCCTAGTCAAGAGCCCAGTGGATTACCTAACGACCGCCTTGCGTTCACTTGGAGCAACTGCGAATCCAAAGGCGGCGGTCGCTACCCTAAGCAACATGGGACAACTGCCCTTCGATCCGCCCAGCGTTTTCGGTTGGCCGAATGGCGAAGCTTGGATCAATACTTCATCCATGATAGACCGCTACAACTTCCCTCTGCTCATTCAGAGCCCAGACAACGCCACGGTCGCATTCGAAGATTCGGTGGACACAGCAACTCGTACACTCTTCCCAGAAGGTCTGCCGTCCGATGTGATGCAAGTCATTCAGCAATCCACTGACTCACTAACGAGCACGGCGGACAAGGTACGGAATCTGATCCGACTCACTATGTCTACCCCGTATTACAATTTGAATTGAGGAGAATGAAATGCCAATCAATGTTGCACGTCGCCTCTTGCTCCAACAAGTGGCCACGACAATAGGGCAAGTACCGTCGCTAAACCCTCTAAGCTTTGGACCGAAAATAATCGACCTAACGAACCTACTCTCGTCGCAGCAAGTAGAATCTATGAAGAACCGAACCCTAGTCGTGGTGCAACTCAGCGGCGGCAATGACGGACTAAATACCCTCGTTCCCTACTCTCAACAAGCTTACTACAATGCACGCCCCACGCTAGCGCTTAGCAAGAGTGAGGTTCTCCAGCTCAACGGGGACGTCGCCCTGCATCCCAGCATGTCAGCGCTTCAATCTCTATACAACGACAACCACGTAGCCATCGTTCAGGGCGCCGGATATCCCAACCCGAACCGTTCCCATTACGAGTCAATGACCATCTGGCAAACAGCCTCTCCCGACGAATCAACGAGCACCGGCTGGCTCGGAAGATACTTAGACGGAGCGCGCGCCGTCGACAATTCCATTAACGCGGTAAATTTGGATGCATTACTCTCCCCAGCTGTGATTGGACAGAAAGAACGAGCGATGGCGATTGAGAGCTTGCAGTCGTTCAAAATCGCGCCCCTCACAAGAGGGCAGAGCCAAGTAACCGATGAAGCCACAATCAAGGCCTTGGATTCAATCCAGTGCAGCTCATGCCAAGAATACAACAACCTAGTCAGCGCAATGATGGAAGCGGGCCTCGACGCCATGACCGCCTCAGACATAGTTCAGCAGGCTGCATCAAACTACCAAACTTCAGTCACCTACCCCAAGAACGACTTTTCTAACAGGTTGAAGCTCGCGGCGCAGGTCGTGGCTTCTAGTTTGAAACCAACGATCGTCTACTTGCAGATAGGAGGGTTTGATACTCACGCGAACCAGAAGAACACTCAAGCCAACCTCCTCAAGACCGTAAGCGACGGGGTCGCAGCTTTCTACCAAGACATGGACTCGAAGGGCAAAGCTGATGACACGTTGATTATGACTTTCTCGGAATTTGGACGCCGTGTCAACGAGAACGGAAGCCTAGGCACAGATCATGGAACAGCTGAACCAATGTTTCTAATTGGCGGACGGGTAAGCGGAGGACTCTACGGAGACTACCCCAGCCTCTCGAACCTTGACAGCAACGGCGACCTAATACACACAGTTGACTTCAGGCAGGTTTACGCCTCGGTTCTGCAGGACTGGCTCGGGACCGACCCGACACAGGTCCTTAGCTCACAATTCGAGAAACTCAACATGTTTTAGCGATAAGTCGCAACGACCTCCCTTATCTCTTGTTTTAGTAACTCGCCCTCAACTGTGTTCGACTTCCGCGTAACTGTGTTCGAGTTGAGCCGCTATAGTTGATTTCCGTGGGTTTTGTAGAGAAAAAGGGAGTGTTAAACACGCGTTTAACAACCGTGCCTTCGGTTCATTTCGGGGTGGATTTTGGGGAACCATGGGTGAAGGTCACGTTGAAGGTCACTTTGGTAGTCACCATCCCTTTCGGCTCAGCTAGCCCTAGTATGCGTACTGTAAGACAGTCGGCGGGGGAGTGTCTGACACTCTCCGCCGCATGGACAGCC
>JBEKPE010000080.1:0-10446 GCA_049521055.1 Bathyarchaeia archaeon | reverse complement strand
GAACCCTCTGCTGCCGGTGTGCACTAGAACTAGCACTTGTCCTTCTTTCCGAATCCCAAGCTTCTCCGCTACGGGCACGTCGAAAATCTTATCGACCCTCTCTATCTCAAGAAAATGATTCCCGCTCCCTAAACTTCCAAGTTGGGGTGCACCACGTTGCTTAGCAACCCCCGAAACCTTATCCGGGTCAGCGGTCTCCATGCACCCGTTCTCTTCACAGTGTTTCTGATCCTCAGCCCAACCATAACCATGCCCAACGGCCCATTCCACTCCCTCGCGCGTAACCTTCTCCAAATCTCCCTGTGAAAGCCTTCCAACCTTCCCACGACTTCCCAAACCCGAAGGAACATTCACAAACATAGTATCCAACAACTTACCCAACACCGGGCGAACATCCGCCTCCATCAAATTCGTTCTGATCAGCCTGACGCCGCAATTCGACACTACAATGCCGTTAGCGATGAAGTTGTGAGCCGAGTCGGCAACTGTGAAATCGTAGACTGGCTCGTTAGACTCAAGAGATTCGATAGCGACGATTTGATCCCATGAGCTTCCCGACTTTCCTAAACCATTCGTCGTTTCCTTCAAATACTTCGCGAAAGATGGAAAGTTCGCGGGAATCCGAGGAACAGTGTTACGTGGCTCGTATATGGAGCGTTCCAAGAATCGCTCGTTAATGTCGGTAGTCGTAAGTTCCGAGAATATTCTATCTTTTGACGTACCTTTCCGATGAGCTTCCAGGGCTAGCGAGGCGACTCGGATTCTTTCCTTGACCGCCAACTGCTTCGTTCTTAGGTAGTTTACTGCAACGGCGGCAAGTCTGCTTTTGGTTTGGTTGTACTCGAAGCCTACGATGCCCCAGAAGCTGAGCAGGGTTTCAGCTGATTCGGATATTTGTAACCGAATACGCGAAGAAGGCACTCCGGTCTTGGTCGTGTAGCTGTTTAGTTCAACCGTTATTGGATTGCACCGGACACCAAATTCCAAAAGCATCTTCCGAATTTGGCGCATGAACTGCAGCCCATCTCTGAGAGCGCCCTTGTGTTTGCTCTGGGTGAGTAAGGGCGATGCGAGCGTCTTCCCAAAACCCGAAACCGTGGCAGGCGAAGATAATTCAGCTCCGAAGAATGCGCCCAGAAAGAGCCTCTTCTGCCAGAGTGGAAGCTTCAGCATCCATCTAGGCAGACTAGACCCTTGGGCAGCCTTCGGCCCGTTTGGGAATCCCATGGCCACCAATAACGCCGCGAGGCTTCTCGCATGGACGTAGAACCCATGTTCTACGCTCTTGAATCGCTTCACTCCGTATCTTGACTTTACCAGGGCTGACCTTGTTCTAGTATAGATGCGTGTTGGGGCGTAACCAATTCTGCGGATGTCGATCCGTATTCTTTGTAGATCTTCTTTCTTTCCCCAGAACCAGATGTAAGCACTCTTCGGAGTGAAAACAATTGAACCGTCACCAATGACATAGCCTGCAATTTTCATAAGATAGGGGAGTTTTTCCGACGTTGATCTCAGCGGAAGCAAACCCCGCGATTTCAGTTCTTGAGCTATGGCCTTGTTGTTGGCGGGAATCTTCAAAAGTTTGATTCGCCTTTCAGTAACTATTGAAAAGTCAGTTACTGTCTCGTAAGGAACTCCTTCGAATCCATGAACCGCAATCTCGCCATTGACTTTCAGCTTCGACGCTTCAAGCATACCGTTGCGAGTCAAGAACGGGTGATCTTCGGTCGCCGTGATTGCGTAACCAAGCTTTGTCCGAACACGAAGGATTCTCTTGTAGTTCGGTTGCTTAAGAAAGGCAAGAACCCTCGCTGAGTTGACGTTCGAAGACCTTACAGTTTTCACGTTGACGCGTTGCCAAACGGGCTCAAGATCGCGGATAGGTAGCCTGAAACCTAGTTCGGTGAGAACTAGAGAGTCCCCAGTTAGGCAGTTGATATCATAGCCAATTCCGCCGGGGCTTACGACGCCTTCGTCGTAGTCGCTTGCGGCTACTCCTCCTATTGGGAATCCGTATCCTTCGTGGCCGTCTGGCATTGTGATGGCCCATTTGTATAGGCCTGGGAGGGTGGCGACGTTGGCGCATTGTTGGAGTGTGGCGTCTGTTCGCATTTTTCCGATGAGTGCGTCGTCGGCGTATATTCTGCCGGGGACAGTCATTCCTGGTTGAGAGTCTTTCGGAATCTCCCAGACATATTTGTCGATCTGTTTGAGTGCAACTTGCTGTGAAGCTCGGCCGTATGCGGGTTGCGACATTTTTGGCCACTCCTCCGAACGCGCGTGAAACAGGTTCGCGTTCTATTTAAGCTTCGACAAGTCTACTGAAAAATAATTTCTATCTCGAAGTTCATTTCGGTCTCAAAGTTCTTTCGAACATTCGAATTGCGTTCTCTTGCTCCAAATTCTGGATCGAGCCCGGACGCTTTTCCCTCACCTTGCTGATCGCGTTATCCGCGCTCATTCCCTTGCGGACCAAGTAAGCTGCTAAAATCGTCCCGGTTCTTCCCATACCCTCGGCACAATGCACAACCACGGGATTCGATTGAGCGCTCTGTTCCTCAATGAATTGTATAATCTCGTCCAGCTGAACCAGCGATGGCGCTCCGGAGATGTGGGAGTGAAGGTATGCAAAGCCCAAACGGTTGATGGGTTCTGGGTAAAGTGGTGTTCCGGTCAGGGAGATTATGGCCCTGACCCCTTCGCTTCTCAGCCCGTTTAGTTCAGCCTCAGATTCCGGTCTGGCACATCCTGCAAGCTTGGATTCTATGAGCCAACTGAAATTTCTCGGAAGGACCATTCGCTCATCCAAACTTGACCACTTCTAATGAATCAGTTTCCGGTGAAAGGTAAATTCCAGTGCATGCCGGATGAACTAAGAATCCTTTGGATTGCCATCCTCCGCAATTCGCAACCCTGTGCTTTGTATCGATTCCTGGAATGTGAGTGTGGCCGAAAATTACCCAGTCTTCGTCTGGGATGCCGGCTAAGTGTTTCCAGGCCCTCTCCAAACTCAGCTTCGAAATGAATCTGTCCCAACCGTGGCCTACTGCTCCTTTCAAACTTAGGTCATGTCCATGGTAGACCACTACCTGCATACCATTGAAGCTTAAGATTGCACATCGCCCAACCGCAACGAGAGGGGACCCATCAAAGATAGAACGCTCTTCTGGGGATGGGTCGTGAGGAGGAGAACCATCCACGAAGAACGCTTTTACCGGCAAATCATCCAAACCAAGGATGTTGCCAATCGGGGGAGCCGTGGCCTTACTCAGAATCTTTCGCGCGTCTCCGGGTGAATCGAATAGGTCGCCAACAACAATTAGATTCGAAACGCCGCGGTGCTTCAGGAGCTCATGCAACGCCGCAGAGTACGCGAACGGCCAACCCGCCCTCAAGTGTAGGTCTGAGACGAATAGGGCACTCCCGTCAAGCTTGAGGCGCGTCGTGGTACGCATTGGATTCAGTTCCGGCAAGAAAGGATAGAGAAGAAAACGAAAGTTCACGACGGCGGCGACGAGCGCTGCGGTTACGATTACAACCGCCAACAAACTCAACGTCTGCATTACCGAACTCCCTAGTTTCTTTGACTAAACTCTCCCACTCTCAATTCCCTACTTTGAGTTAAATCCACGCCCCCAGGAGCCATCACAGCGAGGAGGTTAAGCGTCGCAAAATCAGCCTCTCAAGATCTGTGACCAATAGCCTCCAGCATAAGATGTCTGCTAAACTAGGCGCGAAGATTGACAAATCCGCGACTCAAAGACTCAAACAAGAACCAAAAGGGATCGAAAAGCTCTACAACCGACGCTGAGAAAACTTGAACATGCCAACCCAACATCCAAAGTACCCTGCAGCACGAAAACAGTTGATTTCTTTCCTGCAAACCGAAGGATTCAGGGTTCATCCAGAGGAGGTATACTGCCCAGACGTGAAACATTGTTGGGTGGATGTGGCGGCTTTGAAAGGCCAAGACTATTGGGCTTTTGAATACAAGTCTCGCACAGATTCAATCCGGCGTGGGTTGGACCAGTGCCATTCTTACGCAAAAGCCTTCAACTTTGTCGTTCTCGTAGCGGACCGGAATCGCGCAACCGCTAGCCCATATTTCGGCAACTTCAAACAAAATGGCTTTGGCGTCTGGTCCCATGTGGGAATCAGATTCCATCCACTCCTGAAACCCAAACGGAGACTGGCAGCCAAAAATAGTAGGGCTGTGGTGGAACGGCAGTTTAGGCGCATAATATGCGAGACTGAGCAACGTAAGGATCGAAAAATATCAGACTGGTTCCCTATCCGTCTTGGGCCACGGTCTGCGGACGCATAAGGCTTCGGCGTTTCAACTGTGAGAGTTATTCGGCGTGACCATTGTTCCAGCTAGTAATAACTCCGAGAGCTTCTGAAAGGCTTTCGACCCTTGCATCCGGGTTCACGAGAGGCATACCCTCAATTGGTTTGCGAAGTAGGTGAATCGAACGCATCCCCACATTCTTTGAACCTGCGACGTCCGCTTCCATTGAGTCACCCACAAAAATCGCATCAGACGCATTCACGCCTAAAGAGCTCAAAGCCTGCGTGAAGATTTCCCGACGTGGCTTCCTGATCCTCAGCGCAGCGGAACTCACGATAATCTTGAAGAATCCGCTTAGGTTACGTCGCCGTAATATCGCGTGCACAGCATAGTCACTCTTTGCGTTTGAGACTATTCCCATGACGTAACCCTGCCTCTCGAGAGCGGTTAGGGTTTCGATTGTATCGGGGTATACTTGCCAAGCTTCAATTTCCGGCTTGAAGAACTCAATCATGGCTTTCGTTGGCAGATCCATGCCTTCATGTTGTAAACCGGACTTGGTCAACACTTTTGAGATGATTTCTTCCATCGGAATCTCAATTTTACTTAAGTTCGATTGGTCGGAGGCGGCGTTGAATTGCTTGACAAATGTTTTCGCGAATTTCTGTGACTCCAGTTTCAATCCCTGCGTGGTCAGATAATTGTAGAGTTGTTGGAGGTTGGCGTGGAAGATATCTTCCCAGGGACGGTCTAAATGTACCAACGTGTCACCGAGGTCGAGAAAGACCGCCCTGAACAACGCTATCACAAATCCATAGCATGCGATGCCTAGAGGCTCATAACTCTTCGTGAAACATAATCTGATCAGCATTCAGTTGTTTTAAGTAAGCTCCGTCCCTCAGGCTCTTGGTGTCCATGGATGCCGAGCGGCCCAACTGGAGTAACTTTCTACGGGGGCGTAGGCGAGATCGGTGGAAACAAGATTCTCGTCGAGGACAAAGGTTCTCGAATTATGCTGGATTTCGGGATGAGCTATGCCGATCGACGCCGGTTCTTCGTTGACCCGATTCTGTCTCCTGGCGATGAGAGGGATTTGCTTGAGTTCGGGATACTGCCAGACATAAAGGGAATTTACGCATTCGAAGAATCTACACCCTCCATCAACGCGGTATTCCTTTCTCACGCCCACGGGGACCACTGGGGCTACATTTCATTCCTGAAGCGAGAGATCCCAATTTACTGCGGCGAAACATGCGCACAAATACTTGAATCAGTAGCGGCAACACGGGTTAGGCATTTCGAGTCAGACATTAGAGGGATTCACTTTGAAACATTCAGGACCGGCAAGACGGTTACGGTAGGCACGATCGAAGTAACCCCCTGCCATGTTGACCACTCCATCCCTGGAGCATATGGTTTCATCGTGAGAACCTCTCAGGGAAATGTCGCTTACACCGCCGATTTCAGATTGCATGGAACGAAACCACAGCTGACCGGAGACTTCCTAGACCTAGCCGCCAAGTCCGAGCCTAGAATCCTCCTAGCTGAAGGAACGAACATCCTAGGTGGAGAAGTGACCAGCGAAAGCGAAGTCAAATCGAAGCTCAACCACCTGATCTC
This sequence comes from Bathyarchaeia archaeon, assembly GCA_049521055.1. GTDB lineage: Archaea > Thermoproteota > Bathyarchaeia > 40CM-2-53-6 > 40CM-2-53-6 > FEN-987. The sequence continues at coordinate 4,535 of JBEKPE010000080.1, read as the reverse complement.
CAGCACCAAGAACCTAGCCCTAGCCAATTTCTCAAATGTCGATGTAGATAGAATCCGCACCTTCTTCGAGGTGGTCAAGGAAAATGACAGAGTGCTTGCGATCTCGTTGAAACAGGCGTACCTCCTCAATCAACTATCATCCGACAAGAACCTGAACCTACCCAACCCCCTTGAAAGAGATGACAACATCGCTGTATTCAGGAGAGCGAAAAAGAGGTATTACGATTGGGAGGAAAGAGTCATGGAGAAAGCCAGAACCATCGACAGCGAAGAGTTAAGGAGAGACCAGAGCAAGTTCGTCGTCGCTTTCTCGATGCCCGATTTCAAAGAACTAGTCGACATTAGACCTAACGCCGGAAGCATGTTTGTACTCTCAACCTCCGAACCCTTCAACGAGGAACAAGAGTTCGAGTTTGAGAGATTACGGAATTGGCTCGACCATTTCGGCCTACCAATGTATCACATACATTGCTCAGGCCACATCATGCCCAGCGAGTTGAAAAAGAGCATAGAACGAATCAAACCCCACAGGCTATTTCCGATTCATACAGAGTACCCAGGCCTTTTCGCGAAGTACCTCGCCGACGCGGCCGAGATTGAAATTCCCTCAAGAGCGCGGTTATTCGAAGTAGCCGGCTAGTAGTCGCGCTCGAACTCAACCCTAAGCGTCATACCCTTGAGTTCCTGGGCCATCGTCTTCACAATGTTCAGGTCCACCGGCATCCTGCGAGGCTGTCGCCCAGTTAGAATAACCTTAGTCTCCGTGCTGCCGTCAGGAATCCAGATCGTATTTATGGTCAGAATTGAAAGGGGGCTAAACAGATCTTCGAGGAACTCTCGGTCGTCGCCACCATAGCTGATCAACTTCACGCGCTTTCCGAACGTGTCGCCAAGATCTTTGACGATTTTCGCCCCCCCTCCAAGCAACCTCGGAACATCTTTCCTATCGACCAGAACTGCCATCATTCCGTCGGCTTCAACAGAACGATGATAAGTAACGTCCTGAAGAACTGGATGTTCCTTCTCCAATTCCACCATACGCTGAATTACTTTGAGATCTAATTCCGTAATCTGTCCTTTCTCGAGCTTCTCCTCACACCTACGGCAGAGGATGCCCGACTTCACACAAAATGCATCCAGAATCGTCTTTACCATTCACTTTCAACTATTATCTGAATCCTACAGTTCGTCAGCCAGCCCCGCGCTCGCGAAACCGGCGTCATCTCACAGGACGACACCGCGCAACCTATTTGAACAATTTGGTCACGAAAAACATGTTTGACTAACAAAACGCGTTCCCAGTCAAACCCGAAGGCCTTGAAGCTATTTTATTACCGAACTCCTAGTCTAGGTCACTTCACATTTCGGGACGGTAATCGAAGTTGAAGCTCTTCGAGTATGAGGCAAAAGAAATCGCGCGGCAATACGACCTGCCGCTTCCACGGGGATTTGTCGCATCCACCCCAGCTGAAGCGAAGGATGCCTACATGAAATTAGGACGGCCATCAATGATTAAGGCACAAGTACTCGTGGCCGGCCGCGGGAAAGCCGGAGCAATCAAATCCGCCGCTAGCCCTGAAGAAGCAGAACGGGTTGCGCAAACTATCCTTTCCATGACGGTGAAGGGAGAAAAAGTTGCAAAAGTGCTCGTGGAGGAACAGCTTGCGAGCAAGTACGAACGCTACGTGAGCATAGTTGTTGATCGAGGGTCAAAATGCTACACGATCCTCTGCTCAACGGAGGGCGGAGTCGATATCGAGGAGGTTGCCACATCACACCCAGAGAAAATAATCCGGTACAGAATCGATCCCCTACTTGGTTTGCAGGAATTCGAAGCCAGAACAGTTGCAAAGCAACTGGGTTACTCCGGGAACCAGATGGCTCAAGTCGCGAATATCGTCGGCAAACTCTACCAGATCATGCTTCAGTACGATGGCGAGCTTATCGAATCAAACCCCCTGATCGAGACAAGAGCGGGCGATTTGATTGCGGCAGATCTCCGAATACTCGTAGATGATAACTCACTATTCAGACAGAAAAAATTCCTAGAACGATCAAAGGTCTTGGAGCCAGACATGACAGAGCTCGAGATCAAGGCACGGGAGAAAGGCCTTGCGTTCGTCGAACTAGAAGGAAGCGTAGGAATAATCGGAAACGGCGCTGGCCTAGTGATGGCAACCTTGGACATGATCATGGACTACAAAGGTAAACCCGCCAACTTCTGCGATGTGGGAGGAGGTGCCAGCGAGGAAAGAATCGCGGCCGCACTGGAGATCGTCCTCGCGAATCCGAAAGTGAAGGTTCTACTCATCAACATCATGGGAGGAATCACGCGTTGCGACGACGTAGCCCGGGCCATTCTGGATATACAGAAGAAGATGGGCATAACGACACCCATGGTCATACGGCTGGTAGGCACAAACGAGAAGGAAGGGCAGAAGATCCTTGCAGCGGCCAACATCCCATCGCTGAACAGTATGGAAGAAGCAGCAGAGAGAGCCGTTTCCCTAGCTCCGGGTGCATCCTAACATGGCAATTCTAGTAGGACGCAAGACCAAGGCCATAGTCTGGGGAATAACCGGTTCACAAGGACAATTTCACACACAACTAATGCTCGAATACGGTACAAAGATCGTCGCCGGAGTCACACCTGGACGAAGCGGCCAAGAAGTTCACGGAGTTCCGGTGTATGATACGGCACAGGAAGCAATTGAGAAGGTGGATGCAGACGCGTCAATCATCTTCGTACCAGCCCCCCACGCTAAAGATGCGGTAATTGAAGCCATAGCTGCAAACCTAAACCCAATCGTAGTCATCACCGAAGGAATCCCCGTTAAAGACGAAATTCAGATAATGGAAATAGCGAAACAGAAAGGCACCATCATTATCGGCCCCAACACTCCCGGAATCATAACATCTGGCCAATGCAAATTAGGCATCATGCCCAGCCACATCTTCAAACCGGGAAAAGTGGGGTTAGTATCAAGAAGTGGGACTCTGACTTACGAAATTGCAGCAAGTCTCACCAACGCCGGCTTAGGGCAATCAACCTGTCTTGGCGTTGGCGGCGACCCCGTAGTCGGTATGAGTTTTGTCGACGTGTTCACAATGTTCAGAAAGGACGCGGCGACGAAAGTTATCGCGATGATTGGCGAGATTGGGGGTAATGCAGAAGAGATGGCGGCGGAATATGTCAAGAAAACAAAGTATCCCAAACCCATCGTAGCCTACATAGCCGGCCGTGGAGCTCCTGCGGGAAAAAGAATGGGCCATGCAGGAGCAATAATCACAGGCAAGGCCGGGACCGCTGAGACCAAGATAGAGGCACTCAGAGCAGCGGGGGTCAGAATCGCACTCAAACCCAGCGAAATAGCGAAACTCATCAAACGAACAAAGCTTACCCTAAATTAAGAAGCGTTACCTGTTAGAGTCCCGCATCCGGAGGGATAGTTTTCTTGCTCAAACGTACGCACTACACGAACGAACTCGAGAACGCCGCAGGCACAATCGTTCTAGCGGGTTGGGTTCATGACATCAAGGACCTTGCGCGGATAAGGTTCATTTGGCTAAGAGATAGAGGAGGTGTCGCCCAGGTCACCATCTCGAAATCGAATGCTCCACCCGAAGTCATCCAGGCCACCGAGAAGCTCGGCAAGGAAGATGTTATCGCCGTTGAAGGTACACTCGTCCAGAAACGAATTGCGAAGGTAGGTTCAGAAATCACCCCAACGAAAATTGAGCTGATCGTCAAAGCTCAAGCAGCTGCCCCGCTCGACATGTCGGGAAACATTGAATCGAACCTCGACGCCCGCCTAGACTGGCGAGTCATTGACCTTAGGAGGCCCGAGAACCTCGCAATATTCCAAATCCAATCCAAATTGGTAGAAGGAATGGTGGAATTCCTGAAACAGAACGCCTACCTCCAAGTCTTCACGCCATGCTTGCTTGGCGGCACATCGGAGGGCGGGGCTGAAGTATTCAAGACCGACTACTTTGGGAAAGAAGCATTCTTGCGCCAGGACCCTCAATTGCATCGGCAGTTGTGCATCGCAGCGGGATTCGATAAGATCTACGACCTCGGCCCAAACTGTAGAGCGGAGCTATCCCACACAACGCAACACCTATGCGAGCATAGGGGCATGGCAGTTGAATTTGGTTTCATGAATGATGAAAGGGATATGATGCGAGTCGAGGAGGAAGTAGCAATCGCGGCGTTGAAGAAGGTTGAAAGAGACTGTTCCCGCGAACTAGAATTAATGAAGGTTGAAGTGAATTCCCCGAAGACACCGTTTCCTGAGATGCGCTACCCTCAGATCTACGAAATCCTCGAAGAGTACGGGAAGAAGATTCCTTACGGCAATGATATTGGAAAAGAAGGCGAGGGCCTAATTGCAAAACATGTTCAAGAGAAACATAAGACGAATGCTTTCTTCATCAACAGGTACCCTTCCAAAATCAAACCGTTTTACGTAATGCGGGTTGACGAGGAGCCGCAATGGGCCAGGAGCGTCGACCTCGTATACGGAGGCATTGAG
>JBEKPE010000079.1:0-10537 GCA_049521055.1 Bathyarchaeia archaeon | reverse complement strand
GCGAGCTTGTCGCTCCGACTTCGCCCCAGTACAGACCATTTTACCCGAGCTGAAGATCAAGGTGGTGGCCTTCGGATTCTTCAACCGAAATACTAAGCCGGGAAATTGTTCAGGTCTATATTCTACGCCAGGGAATACGCGTACGATAGAGTTCAAATCAATATTCTGATGGAGAGCACCTGTCGCGACCACGTTCTCGATATTGATGAACGTTCTCCTTCCGACACGAGATGCCACTCCAAAAACCTTTGATAAACGCCTGAAGGCTTACCACATATAAGCCCTCTTTGAAAACACCAACTCGGTTCTGTTGCGGGAACGGGACCCCTAGGGTGAGTGTTGCATCATCGCGGCATTCCGGTTATCGACTCTGCTTTTCCTCTTCTTCCAAAGACCGAGTTTTCTTTTGTCTTCGGTAGCCTTTGCGTCTGTAGACTTTGGCTTGTCTTTGTGCACTCATAGGCCACGCTACCACTAATTCGGCGGCACTCGGTATTCAACTTAAGCGATCATGACCGTAAAACAGATTGTATTAAGTTAGGGACGGTTCTGACGGTATGAAAATTCTCTTCTGTCAAGTTGTAGGTTGATTGGCATACTGGTTCCTGTTGTAAGAAATCGGTTGATTCTGCTGATTCTTCCTACGTCTGCTTCGCGTGAGTACCGATCGTGACGCGTCTTACTTTCTTGATCTCCATGCTGATGCTTTCCCTCGTTAATCCTGCCAACCTGGCGCTTCTGAAAATGCCTTTTCTCAACTCTTTGCAAGCATCTCTCAGTGCAAGATAGCGCAGAGAGTTTTCTCCGTTGCCATTCTTAATTTCTTCGAAGAGGTCGTCACACTCATTTTCCCGTTCAACCAAGTCATGGATTCTGCTGCCGAATTCATCAAAACCTGTCGTCATCAATTTCCTTCTTCACCTGCCCTTCTTACACTCGAACTTCAGACTTTGACCAGTTCTTACCTAGCCAGTCCTCAACAGCGTCCTCTATCGCGCCACTGAGGTTTCCTTTTCTGCCTCCGAGCCTGATTACGATTGCCAATCGGAGCCGACGCTCAACGTCATCCGACAGCACTACGTAGATTCTTCCCAAAGATTATCTAACCCAACTATATAGGTTGGGCAAAGCACGGTATAAAGTTATATATTTAACTTTATACATATCTATGTCTATTCCATGTCTATTCAGAGCACCCTGCATCGTGGACGCCAATACAGGTAGTTGATTGCTATTGCGAGTGTTGCGGGAACAATGATTGCAAAAAACCATTACGGGAACAACATTACACCTCCCTCCGAACCTCTGTATGAGCAGAATCGCCGTCACCACTGAAATAGATACGGTAACGGCGGCCACCATAAGCAATCTCGGTTCTGTCGAAGCAAAGGGAGACGACAAGATACCCGAAAGGGTGTCAAGTCGAGGGACATGGGCAAATAGAAGTGCTTGCATTCGATTTCAAAACCAAGGTTCAACTTGGGCTTAGGATATAGGGTTCGCTAACGGTACGTTGAGGGCTGATTGGTCAGTAGCCGACGATTGTTACCTTTCGGTTGACGCGGGGCAGCTCTATCAAAGACAGTGGAAGCGTTACTTTCGACGTGTACGCCGTGTTCGTGAGCGCAAAACCAACATCGCAATAACGACTCCAACGCAAATAATAGCGACGACTACTAGAGGAATGTTCTGACCACTTAAGAAACCAATCTGTTCCGTACTGAAACCCGTTGAAATCTCCGCAGTCGTCGTCGGTACCTATGGTGCGGGCATCGAAATTTGATCCCTGCAATTACGCGGAAATGGATCTAACGCACCCTATTCAGCAGCTACGCGCGTTTAGCGGGTTTTGCGTATGTTTTTTTCGTGGTGCGCGCGTAACGCGCGGCACATGCATTTCACCCAAGAAGGGCGGATGCGTAGAGATCTCACTGCGTACGCGCGGTTGAGGGGTCGCGTGCGCAGAAGAGGAGTTGTTAGGGGATGCATGTAGCTCCAGCAAAGCCACGAGTAGCTCCGTCTCCTACGAGCGAAGCTACGCGAGCATTCGAGGGCCGAAGCTCCAGACATGTAGCTGCGCGCCAAAAGCTCCACCCGTAGCTACAGCAGCAAAAGCTCCCTACCAATGCAGTCCAAACATAGTCCCAACCGTTGTCCGTCGTTCGTCGTTTCAGTGTGTGTGAGTCTAATGGTGCGGGAGACCAAAATTGAACTAGCATTTTTTCGCGGATGTTCGCCAACGATACTTGGTGTAGGTGTAGTAGAATGAGCTTTGCATGGGATGTGCGGTATTCACAGTCGAATCTGTAATTAACCTCAAAACGCGGCTTAGGGTGTCCTGTCAACTTATTTAGGCTTGGAAGCGTGGCGGAAAAAGACTAACGGGATGTTTGATCATGCGTGAGATGGCTAAATTGACACGGTTGAGGGGTAAATCGTTATCTATGTGTATTGTTATCTATCACGATAGTAAAGGAAGATAGAATTGAAAGGCTTCGTAGTCGATTACGTTCGTGAAAGAGGGAACGGCGATGCATCAGAGGTCCTGGATGACTATATGGAGTACCTTCAACTCCTCGGATATGTAATTCGCCGCAACAACCGTAGCAAGGCTCCAAGGGAGCAAGTAACTCATATCCAGAAGCCACTTACGATTCATCTTATAGACCCACCACAACTCTCAAACCAACTGTAACCTGTCTCTTGCGTTGCTGCCCTGAGGAAGTAACCGCCAGGCAGCTTTGCCCAGATCTTTGCCTTCAAAGTCAAGAAGGAAGACAAGGGTTGATACGGACTTGGGTAAACTATTCATAGTGATCCCAGACGAGCTTGAGCGCCGACTGCGATTGGAGGTTGTGAAGAGACTCGGTGGCAAGAAAGGCGATCTCAGCGCCGCCATAGAACAGGCTATCAACGACTGGCTGAAGAAGAAGCCTTGAGACCGAACCCAATAGTCTTCGAGCGATCTACTAGTTATGAATGCCGATGATTTTTCTCCTTCAGGATAAACATGATCGACCAGACGAGGCCTCAAAAGTCAAGGATGATGCGAACGGTCAGCGAAGTCAAGGTCATAGAGAAACCAGAGAAGTGGACCGCCCTACTATAGAACAGAACTACCACTGACTGTGTGGAACAGCGCCCGAAACTATGACCTATGTGACTGAATAGGCTCCATCTTGGTTTGCCGTTTTCGGTCCCTCTCGGCTATGCGTGTGCGCTTTCCTCTTCGTGCGTGTCTTCTTCGTGTGCGCTTTCTTCTTTGCCGACCACTACGTCTGGGCAACCGCCTTCCTCTGATGTTTTCTCATTGGTCCGGAGGTTTAAGCGCAATGGTCAGCATAGTGACCTTCGGAATATGGTGAGGCTCATTACTCGTCGTGTGAGAGTCATCATTTGAACCAGGCGGTTTTCTGTGTGTGTGCACCAGCTTACCCACACACGATAAAACTGCGGTTCAATTCTGTTGCCCGCCACATTAGACTTACCACCACACACTGGACAATGAGAATTGAAGGCAAACTTCAAGCAACCAACATAAAACTGAAAACATTTGACGACGCCGTTGAACCTTAGTTCAAAGTCATCTTTCGCGGGTTCTGGTAAAATTTGAAACTCAATTCCAGTCAAAGCACTTGCTTTCGGTCATTGACCCCCAGTAGTAATGTGCCTCCTTTCGAATTAATGAAAGCGCAAAGAGAATATGAGGGAATCGACTCTTTCTACATAGTCGGGCGATTGCTTATGGGGGGAAAAGAGAAGAAAGAGGAAAGTTGGTTACAGCAACTATGTGGAGGCGATGTGAAATTATATGATGTTCTCTCAAGTAGCCTGTATCTAGATCCTATAGCTGGCTTGCCCAAAGAAGACCTCGGGATACTTACCGAGGCGGTAGAGAAAAGCGTCAAGGATGAAGACTATGAAGAAGCAATCAGATTGTACAGGTCTGCAGTGGACAAGGCTATCTTCGAAGCCACTCAACACCAAGAGGAAAAGGATCGGTACATCAAAGTCATCCAAGACCTCGTGTCGAAGAGGGCACGACCAACGGAGAAACTGAAGGAAAAGGCAGAGAAGGAAGGGCTCACCGATCGCGTTGCTGCCCTTGAGAGAGGAACAGAAGACAGCAAGTTTCTGAGCGAAAGAATCGAAGACGTTCTAGAAGTAGCCAGTCACTTTTACGGTGAGAGATTAAAGACCGTGGGAGAGAAGGAGAGAGAAGAAGGGAGACTACAAGAGAAAAGTGAAAGGAGAGGAAAAGAGAGGGCAGAGGCGGAGAAAGAAGAGAAAAGAGACAAGAAGGAAGAGAAGGAGAGAAGAGAAAAGGGAGTAGAAGAGGACAGAGAAGAGGAGCGAGAAAGACAAAGAGAAAAGGAGACAGGGGAAGCGAGAAGAAAAAAGATACTGGAAACAAGAAAATAATTCGTGATTACTTTTGGTCTGAGGCATATTACTGCCTATCTCACTTTCTCTCATTCTACGGATATGGACAGAGACATGCGAGCGCCAACGAGGGGCCAATGACAAGAGGTTCAGATGCCGACAAGATTCAAGAGGGAATTTCAGGTAGCAAGGTGATTCTACATGGCAGCGTAGGCTCCTGGGCAGACTCATAGTCTGCCGAATACGGCACCTATTGTGCTCCCGGCGTGTCAGAAGTCCAGAACAAACTAACGGTCACAGGTTAGTCTAAACAGAAGTATCCTGTTTCGACCTTCTCCTCCTTCTTGGGCTAATTGTGTGTGCGAGATGTTTGGTACGCACACACTTCTGATCAAGCACCAACACCAAGTCTCGTCCTGTGAGTTTATTGCTGCTGGCGGTAGTACGAAACTCATGCCTTACCAATTCAAGTTCGACTTGACACGGCTATCCCAATCGTTTTTCACGGGAATTGCGGTGGCTGCTCAAAAGAGGATGCTGCACAGAAGAATTGGCGAGGCCGCTTTGCGTCTTCTTGAACGATTCAGAGTTCAGGAGATCACAGGGTTGGATTTTGCTCAAGCTCTGATGCTCCTTGAGGATTTGATAGATATCCAAACTAAGAATTTCAACAACCGAGAAAGATTCGTAAGAACGTCCAGGCGAGTGCTACTGCTTCCTCATTGCTCAAGGAAGTATATGGACAATCGATGTAAGGCCGTCTTCGACTCGAGCATCCCATCTTACCGCTGCTCTCACTGTTCACCCGACTGCTTGGTAAACCAAGCGACACAGGCCGGAGAGAAGAAAGGATACGATGTTTACGTTCTGCCGGGTGGGTCATGTATCCATCAGATTCTGCAAAAAGGCCATTATGAGGCGCTTGTGGGAGTCGCCTGCGGAGCGGAGATCAAGCTAGCTGAAGGGCTGCTAGAGAAGACAGGGCTGGCAGGTCAAAACGTGCCTTTAATCAGAAATGGCTGCGCCAATACAACATTCAGCATACGGACCCTGAAGAAAGTCCTGTGAGTATCCGATGGATACTAGCAACGTATGCATAGCAGCAGCAGGGTGCTAATTGTGGCGACAAAGACGACAAAGAATTCACGATCCAAGTTGAACTTCCAAGCGATACAACGACATTCGGTTATGGGCTAAGTTCTGCTACTCTGTGGTTCGCCCGTCGAAATGCTCCTCACTTGCCATCGCTTCTCCTTTCGTGTGACGAACCACACCATCCTTGTGTTCAGGTGGGGAGTAAATCGTGTATAGTCTAAGGCTTGCTCGCTTAGAAGTGTTGATTACGTTATGTCTAGCGCCCGCGGGAACGATGATTCCGTCCCCGTCCTTAACACGGTGTTCTACTCCGTCAATGACTACTTTTCCTTCTCCGCGTTCAAATCGAAAGAATTGATCTCTATCCTCGTGTGTCTCTGCACCAATCTCTTCTAATGGTTTGAGGCTCATGAGTACGAGCTGACAGTGCTTCCCAGTATACAACACACGCCGAAAATCTGCATGCTTTCTCGTCTGTTTCTCAACTTAGATTGCGTATCCTTTCATGATCTCTCACACTCATTCACCCATACACGTCGTGTTCATCAATCTATCCAATGCGATGCATTTCTGCAATGATCCAGACTTTGTCTGCAGGTTAAGCCTTTAGAACCTGAAATGGGATTTCGTGAACTAGAGGGTGCAATTGAAGGGAAGATAGTCGTGTGAGATCTTTGGCGCGGGCAACCGAATTTGAACCGTTGTTTCTCTGTGCGTGTGTGTTGTGGTTCACTCATTCGACAGCTAAGTTATGCGATAGTTGATTTAGAGGCTTATTCAGCCAATCAACGACGGCCGTTTGTATCGCACCGCTTAGGTTTCCTTTCTTACCACCGAGTCTCACAACAACTGCCAATCGGAGTCGCCGCTCAACAGCGTCTGAGAGTACAATGTAGAGTCTACCCAAAATCTATCACCAAATATACATATAGGCTTCCGGATATATAGGTATATATGATAATTGTGGACGTGTCAGCAGAAGCATCCTTGACAGAACAGAACCAGTATGGATTACGCTTTCTAAGCGACATTTCGAATTATGGTTAGCCACTTGTGAAGTGGTCGGTTGAGACATCGTCCGTGAAAAATCGAGGGTTTGGGTTCTGCCGCAACAGAACCCTTTTTCATGATGCTTTTCCTTATTGACTCTTGGGGCGTGCTTTCTCGGGCAGTTTATTCACTTCAGCTTGTCTAAAGCCACATCTTCGGCAATACGCGTCTTCTAACAGAATAGGCGATGAACAGACGACACACTGTCCTTTCGATCGATCCATTAGATACGGGTCCTCTTCGACTCGAAGTGGGGACATTTCATGGCCATTAGGGCAAACGTACACCGCATCTGAGGGACTAGTCTGTTTTGCTTCTTTGCCGCATTTAGGACAGAACAATGAACATCTAAGGAGAATGAATTCTTGAACTCGTGCTATTTTACTTTTCATTTGGAGATAAAGTCAAGTCTTCGACTGACACGCCCTTTTTGTAGGGCTCATCCTGTGAAAAGTGGTTTTTCTTGATTTTTCTTAACTTAACATGCTCATGCTCATCAACCGCGTATTGACAGGTTTTTCCGCCAACCGCAACCTTCACGTTACCAGTGAAATCAAGCCAACGGTAGCAGCCCAAACTATCCAGGGTATCAACCGTCAAGGTACGGTCACCTCGTAAGCACATATTGCCCAGTTGATTTGTTCCATTTCTTAGTAAGAAATTCATCAAACTTGATGCCGTATGTTTCCGAAGCTCAGAGACCAAGGGCGTGGTAAAATACGTTGACATACCTCATAGCTACGCTTGGCCATATCATGGCTCTGCTGTACTCATACGCCGTTCTACCCAATCTGTCGTGAATCTGTTTGTCTTTAAGTAGTGTATTCACGCATTCAGCAATTGAGTCCGGATCCTTGAACCCACATTCCAAGGCGGCACCATTGGATATCGCTTCTTCGGCTTGAAGAAATGGAGTTGTAACAATGGCTTTGCCCGTGCTCAGAGCATATGTAAGTGTCCCACTGCTGATCTGCTCTCGATTTGGGTACGGAATTACATAGATGTCGGATGCTTGAAGGTAGTTGATCAACTCGTTTTCAGGCAGAAACCGATTTACGAATCGGACGTTTTTCTCTAACCCAAGTGATTCAACGAGATCAAGCAGAAATTCTCGGTACTCTTCACCTTCGCGTTTCCTGACCTCTGGATGGGTCTCACCGATAATCAGATACAGTATTTCTGGACGGCCTTTCAGTACCTGTGGGAGTGCCTCTATTGCATATTCTATTCCCTTTCCACGACTTAGCAATCCGAAAGTCGATAGCACGACATGATCTTTCAAACCCAAGCTTCGTTTTGTCATTGTAGTTCCAAGGTAAGGTACATTCGGACATCCGTGAGGTATGTATCGAATCCTGTCTGGGTAACTACCATAGAGCTGTTCCAGTATTCCTATGCCGACCTTTGCCATCACAACGACAAAGTCACTATGCTCAAGAATTCCTTCCATTACCCTTCTAGCATCGGGAACCGGTTCCTCAAGAACGGTGTGCAGAGTGGTAATAACCGGTTTTTCAATTCTTTGCAGAAACTCATTGACGTACTCGCCCCATCCTCCTCCGAATATACCATACTCGTGTTGCAGATTCACAACATCCACATCAGACGCATTGATGTCCCGAGCGACCTTCGCGTAGGATTGAATGTCATTGGCATCGATCTGAGACTTTACTCGAATCTCGTAATTGTAGAGTCCGCCTCTATCGTTGATTGCCGCGACCACTGGGGACCTCACAACTCGCGTACAAAACGCGGAGACGGCATCGACAAGATTCTTTGTGTATGTAGCTACGCCACACTCGCGAGGAGGATATGTGCTCACATACGCGACTCGTATCCTGTGGACTTCATAGCCATCTGTCGTTTCTAGAGGACCAAGGCTTTTCATTACGTAATGTCCGTGGGCGATTTCCAGTAGTCTTCTTTCCGTGGTAAGGCCGACTAGGACGGCCTTTTTTGTAACGATTAGTCTCCTGATGTTATGCCTGTGCATTGTTTCCAAGGCGTCCGCTATTGTTCGCTCAGCATCGATCGTGACAAGAGGTTTGGACATTACATCCTTTACAAGCGTCAGTTCAAGATTCTTGCCAGCCTTTAGGACTCTATAGAGCATGTCTCTCTCAGTGACTATTCCCACGGGTTGGCTGTTCTCTACAACCACTATGGATCCAACGTTTTCCTTTGCCATCAGATCCATTACCGTTGAGGTTACGTCTAGAGCAGAGACCGTCGGCGGTGCGGGTCTCATGTTTGTCTCTACAGATAGGCTAAGAACCCCTTTCAAGTATGAGCCTGTTTCACCCATTCTCTCTCGTGTAGACTGTGTTGGATCCTGCTATTATTCTCGTGGTCAGAACGTCGCAGAGGATGATTTCGGGCAGGCCATCTTCCTTTGTGTGTAGTTTTTCTGGTGCGCACACAAAAACTGGTCCGCTTATGGACGAAGCGTCAAGGAAATGAATCCGGTGTTCACTGAGCCCCTCTATTCTTCACAAAATTCTTAATGCCGGAGGATCCATTACACAGCTAAGCTTGTTCAAGCCAGCTTGATGGGTGAACAGAGAAGAGGAGGTGTGGTTGCTTGGCTAAGAAAAAGGTGAAGGTTGTACCAAACTTTTGGTCCGCATCCCACGACGACAAAGAATTCACGATCGAAGTTCAACTTCCAGGCGTGAAGAAAGAGAATGTGGCTGTCGACGTGACGAGTGATGGCTTCTGCGTTGAGGCTCCCAGAGAAGATTTCGAATATTCAAGCTGCTATACTCTCGCGCATGAGATAGACCCGAAAAAGGCTAAAGCAAGATTCGTTAGCGGTCTACTGACACTTAACCTTCCTTTCAAGACGAAACCCCGCGGCAAGAGGATACCGGTGAAGTAACTTTCTCGCCGCCTCCCTATTCTTTTCGTGTGATCGCTGTCTATGGATCAATACTCATGTAACGATTTGCTGAAGGCTTGTAGGGAAAGCAGAATCACAACGAAAGTTCGGTAGATTCGATCTTTATCTGGAAAGAGGCGCGTCTCATGTTTTTGCCCACGCCCTGCAACTTACACTGAGACTTCGGATACTAACCTCATTCTCGCTTCTCTAAATCTACTTGGCGCGTCGTCCTCCAATGCCGGAATCTAAATCTACTCTAGTTGCTTACTAGTCGTTGAACCATCTTGGGATGGAAGGAAAGTAAAGTTAGCCGCAAAAGGAGGAAGAAGATTGACTTTGACCTCACCTTGCTTGAAGACAAATCGAGACGCGGCGGCGTTGGTCTAACCCCAGTTAGAAGCAAGCGCAAGAAGAATCGCGTACCATCCGACAGGTAGCTGCACGCTCGTCACAAAGGTCACGTCAAATGGCACGTCCGAAAGGACAGTATTCTTCTTGTTAGGAATCATCATTGAAGACGATTGGGGATTGGGGTTAAGAAGTAATCTGGGATACTTCTCCTTCTGTCCGGATCTTTCCCTTCTTCCTTCTCTCCTTGAGGCGCTGATGAAGCTCCGATTGACGTCGTCCACCTGACGGAAGGCCTTTGATTATTCGTCGCGCTTCCTCCAGGCCCGCAATGTAGCCTTGTATGTATCGTGCGTTCAATTTGTATTCCTCGAGTGGCAGGTTGTCTTTTTCCGCTTCATTCTTGGCAATTAGGTTTTCAATCTTCGTCAGCAGATTTTTCCTTCGAAAGCTGTCTTTCTCGCGCATAATTCACACAAAGGGAAGAGAACTCTGTGCGATATGAAAACGCTTGCTCCAAACCGTATTTGCATTACGTTACCAACGAGTCGACGTTTTTGGGCGATACTCGCGCGAACGCAAGAAATCATGCTTGGATGTATGAAATCGCTATAATGTTGGCCGGAGGCGAATGCACTCTTTGCACAAGGCACTCCCGAGTGCAACAACTTGATTCGACCCATCTTTCAGGGCCGACCACGTTTGCGCACGGCCAGCAAATAGTATATAAGTCTTGCGTCATTAATTAATGTTCTGATTGACCAGATCAGCCATGGTGTA
>JBEKPE010000078.1:0-10548 GCA_049521055.1 Bathyarchaeia archaeon | reverse complement strand
TGACTATGGCCATCGCCGTACCATCAGGGGTCAAAGTGTTCAATTGGATAGGCACTATGATTGGGGTAAGGATAAGCCTCAAAGTTCCGATGAAGTACGCGATCGCGTTCATCTCCACATTCTTCTTTGCGGGCGCAACAGGCATATTTCAGGCGGCTATTCCAGTCGACTACCTGTTTCATGACACATATTGGGTAGTTGGCCACCTGCACTTGATGCTTCTGGGCGCTTCAACGCAGGCGATCTTTGCCGCGTTATACTTTTACTTCCCGTACATGACGGGGCGGATGTATAATGAGAAGTGGGGAAATATTCAATTCGTGATTACTGAAGTCGGTCTCTACATGCTATTCGCAATGATGCTACTCTTGGGACTGGAAGGTATGCCCAGGCGATGGTACACTTACCCACTTCAATACGCAACGCCAAACCTTCTCGCCAGCCTCTCCGGGTTCCTGATTGGGATTGGCGTGATAATCTTGATCCTGAATCTAGTCTTCAGCTGGCTCCGAGGACCAAGGGTCACAGGAAATCCATGGCCATGAAGTTGAATGCCTTCCCCCTGTTGTCCCTGGCCACCGCGGTTTCAGTATACATCCTGATTGTCATCGGAGGTCTCGTAGCCTCCTTCGATTATGGCTTAGCCTGTCCAGATTGGCCGCTATGTAATGGGCAAGTCGTCCCAACATTCACCACCCCAGTGATTGTCGAGTACACCCATAGATTGTGGACACTCGTGGTCACTGCACTAGTCATTGCAACTACCGTGTTTGCATGGAAGAAATACCACTGGGGAAACAAAGTCACTAAAATCTCAACGGTAACTTTCATCTTACTACTAGGACAGATAATTCTTGGAATGATTACAGTGGACACACGCACTTTGCCTTTAGCGGTAACCGCCCACCTAGCTCTGGCGACACTAGTCTTCGCAGCCGCGTTAACGGCTAGTTTTGTTTCGCTGACACAAGTAGGTCGGTAACGCCTTTGACAAAGGAACAGGTCGTAATCGTCTCGTTTACCATAGCGACTGTTGTAGTGATATCAGTTATTCTTCGCGCGGTGCTCACTCGTTAGCTTGCCCCGGCGGATGTTGCGCCGTCGCTTTCCCCTGTAGCGCCAGAAGGGCCCGAACAGTATCCGTTGAAGCGAGCAAGTGACCGATCCTAAGCTCCTGTCCTCCACTAGCATGTTCTTCCAGCATTTTGCGAGTTAGCTCGTACGGGCCAGCTAAGTAGTTGGACCGAATTCCCTTTCGATCCTCCCTCCAAACTGTGATGACTTCAGGATCTACCCGGAACATGTCGAACGAATCCCCGATCAAATGGCGCTCATATTCACCCGTAGGAGTAGGGTTGAACTCCGCAGGATTAAGCTCCATAGGTTCACTGGTCACAGTAGATGCTGCGGTAGATGACCCGGTCATGTGAGGCCCTTCCGTTGTTGAAACGATGATCTCGGGAGACATTTTCGGCGCTTCAGGCATTTTGTTCAGGCTAGCTTCCTCTTGTGCACCCAATCTTCCAATTGAAACGAAGATTGTGTATGACAGAACTCCGAAGGTTACCAGCAATACCTCAACCCACCATCGTGCCTCGTTGTAGATTGAACGTATGAAAACCTGTAGCACCAAGTCTGCCGCGGAGATTAGGCCCAGAAAGGCGAAGAAGTATCCGATGTATTCTATGGTCTTGTAGAACCCTGGTTTCGGTGGAGTCGCGTCTTCCACAATCAATTCGACCCCTACATCAGGCCTCGCTGAAACTTGCGGTGGCGCGGCGGTCGAGGGAGGCGTTATTGGTTTTAGAAGGTAGTAGAGTGAGACGAAAACTAAAGCAGACCCCCCCACAAGCAGATTCGCCGCCAAGAACTCTGAAGTAAAGGCTCGCGCACCAGGAAGCCCTGACGCAATTAAGTTGAAACCATAGTCGACTAAAACGAAACCTGCCGCTAACCCCAAGGCTTGGAAGAGACGCCGAGACACCATTGATAATCGAACCTTGCGACAATTAACCAGTGGCTAATAAAAACGCGATTTCAGGGAAGAACTAATTTGAAGATTGGCTTCCCCGAAACCTTATATTTGCTGCGGCTTCGCAGGGCGAAGGGCTCCGCGAAATGGGATCGACCACAGACACCTCGCCAACGCACTCCGAGGATAACGCGCCTGAATATCTCGAACATAGCGCCTGGCCAGTACTCATTGCTATGGCGATAGGGGTTGCCATGGTGGGCTTGTTGTTGCTCTTGAAGGGCTTCGTTCTACCAGCCGCTATTTTGATGATGCTTTCGTTCGGCGCTGTATTGGGAGGATTTCTATATAGCGATACGCGGAACTGGCGGTCTGCAGTGTCGAAATCGCTCGGTCGAATCCCACCTAGCACTGTTCTCGGGCCATTTCCAGTCGACATTAGCTTGACGGTTCAACTGATCATCTTAACCGAAGTACTTCTCTTCGGTGGCGCCTTCGCCATGTATTTCGCCATTAGGGTGCAATTTCCTTTTTGGCCTCCAGCTGGTGCTCCCATCCTAGATGATTCCATAGCGCGAATACAAACTCTGATCCTAATTTCGAGCAGCGTGCTCGTTGAATGGGCCATTTGGCAACTCAAGCGTGGAAATCAAAGAGCCTTCAGGTTCGGGCTAATCGGAACCACCGTATTGGCAAGCCTTTTCCCGATTCTTCAATTCGGTTTCGAATGGCCCCACCTCCTCTTCAACAAAATACTCACACCCACAAGCGGGTTTTTCGGAGCAACCTTCTTCCTACTCACAGGTATTCATGGTGCACACGTGGTAGCGGGAGTTATCGCGTACAGTTACACGGACATTCGGGCGTTTATGGGCCAATATTCACCTAAGAACTACGGCTTCGCAGAAGCCACCTCCACCTACTGGCACTTCGTACACATAATCTGGCTTCTGCTCTTTGCACTGCTTTGGCAGGGGAGTCGATTCTTAGGTTGAAGCTGGAAGATTTCGGAACCTTCGTAATCTTCACTGCGCTCTACGCAGCCGGTACGCTCGGCCTGCCAAAATTCTCCCTGCTAGCCTATCAAGTGAAGGTAGGCGAAATTCCCACCGCGTTTGTTGCGATATTCGGGTTTCCGGCAGTTCTGGGCTTAACTCTTGGACAGTTCATCGCAAACCTTGGGGTTGAAGCGTCCCCGATTGCGATGATATCACCGGTAGCTTCCTTCGTCGGATTGTTGATAGTCTATCGTTTACGCAAGGTGAGCACGCTCGCGGGTTGCATCGCCTACATCATCCTCACCTCAGCCTGGTTGACTTACCTATTGCCAATAACTTCAGGCGTAACTACAGGTGATGCGGCATACTCGGCCTTCCTCGGCCAAGGAATAGCAGTAATGATAGGTTACGTCGCATACCTCGCAGCGAACAAAATGAGGTCAACACCGGCGTCACCGCACACCGAGCAAAGCACTCAGCACTAACGAATTTTACCATCAAGGCATCATGATTGCTTCCGACGGAGCGAGACCAATGCCAGGGCCGTTAGAAGGCACACGTATCCTCGATGTCTCCCGCGTTTTGACAGGCCCATTCTGTACGATGATTCTAGGAGATCTCGGAGCCGAAGTAATCAAGATAGAATCTACAAGCGGCGGTGACGACACTAGGCAGTGGGGCCCGCCGTTTATTGCGGGAGAGAGCGCTTACTTTCTCTCAATCAACCGCAATAAGAAAAGTCTAACACTTGACCTCAACAGCAACGAAGGGAGAAGCATCTTCTACGATCTCGCAACAAAATGTGACGTAATGATCGAAAACTTTCGACCCGGCGTAACCGAAAAACTTCAGATCGATTATCCAACCATATCAAAGAAAAACCCGAACCTCATCTACTGCTCCATAACCAGCTTCGGCCCAAGCGGCCCATACAAAGACTGGCCGGCATACGATATCGTCATCCAAGGTATGGGAGGCCTAATGGGAATAACCGGAGAACCCGATCGACCTCCGGTGAGAATCGGCGTTGCCATTTCCGACCTAGGAGCCGGCATGTACGCCGCCATAGCTATCCTAGCCGCAATGGCCGGCAGACAACGTACAGGCAGAGGACAATTAGTAGATGTCTCTCTGTTGGACAGTACGGTTTCGTTGATGACCTATATGGCGAGCTACTTTTTCGCGACGGGTCAAAGCCCAAAGAGGATGGGATCCGCCCACCCAACCATTGTTCCCTACCAATGCTTCAAGACCAAGGATGGGGAGTTCATCACGATTGCGATTGGAAACGACAAGCTATTCCGCACTTTCTCCAAAACCATCGGTCTGGAGAACCTAGCTGATGATCCGAAGTTCTCATCCAACGCCCAAAGGATAGCCAACCGACGCGAACTGATTCCGCTACTAGAACAACTATTCCAACAGAAGACTAGAGAGGAATGGTTGCACATCCTAACAGAAGCAAGACTTCCGGCTGGTCCAGTCTATTCCATTGCAGAAATCTTTTCAGACCCACAAGTCAAACAGAGAGAAATGCAGGTTAACATTACTCACTCCAAAGCGGGTAAAGTAGGCCAGATCGGAATCCCAATGAAATTCTCCGAGACGGCGCCGGAGATTCGAGACCCACCTCCACTTCTCGGAGAGCACACAGATGAAATCCTGCGTACGCTGCTCGGCTATGATTCGCACCGGATAGCAGAATTGCATGAAAAACGAATAGTGTGAGGCGTTGTAACCTTTGCACTTAGAAGGAACCTACGTACTAAACTGCCCCCGAAACGACGTTTGGAAGTTCATCTCCGACCCACAACAAATAGCCCGCTGCCTCCCTGACCTCCAAAGCCTTAACGTAAAGGATACTAACCATTTCGTGGCAACCGTCAAAGTGGGAATCGCCTTTGTTCGCGGCACGCTCAAATTTGATTTCACACTAATCGACCAGACACCGCCATCACATTCCACGTTTGAAGCGGTAGGTAAAGGGGCTGGAGTATCCATACGGCTTAACGCAACGATGGACCTGAAGGAGATCAGCGCGCACACCACAGAGCTCCTTTGGAAAACTGAAATGCAGTTAGGAGGGTTGCTTGGAGAGATTTCTCCGAGCCTAATTCAGAACAGCACAGACAAGATGACCCACCAATTCTTCGAGTGCATCAAGTCTCAACTCGAGCCTCATCCTTCAGGCTAATTACTGATACGCTTCGTACTCTTTTCCGAGCACGGCTGAGGCGATTTTAAGTTTCATTATCTCGTCCGTACCTTCGTAGAGTCTGCAGACTCTGACATCCTGAAGGTGCCTGCCTGGCCTGAACATGTAAGAATACCCGCGCCCACCGAACACTTGAACCGCCCTATCTGCGGCATCCCAAGCAGCGTTAGATGCGTACAACTTTCCTTCTGCAATCAACCGATCCGCATAGGCTCTAGCAGTGACGTTCGAAGGATCCGCATCGTACACACCTTTCGCCCGCGCTGACCTGTAAACCAAGCTTCGTGCGGCGTCGAGTTCAGTTCGGATCATCGCTATGTGTTCTTGCACGAGTTGATGTTTGGCGATTGGCTTGCCATGCTGTTGCCTCTCTTTGGAGTAGCGAACGACTTCGACTAAGCAGTCAGCGATTACTCCCAGGCAACCTGCGGCTACGCTCAATCTACCGCTCATGAGGGTGGACATCGCAATCTTGAACCCATCACCTTCCTTCCCAAGCAGGTTCTCCTTGGGGACTGGGTAGTCGCTCAATTCGAACAGGCCGGTATTAGTGGTCGGCATTCCAAGTTTTGTCGTCAAATCCTGTTTTAGGATTCCTTCCTTGTCAGTGTCAATGATGAAAGCACTGATTCTGTTTCCGCCTTTAGGGTATGCGAAAGTCACGATTGCATGAGCAATGCCCGCATTCGAGATGAGATATTTCACTCCGTTGAGAACGTATTGACCTCCCTTATCCTCATACGTCATCTTCATTTCAAGTGGATTGCTGCCAGCATCGGGCTCGGTTAGTCCGAAAGCGAGAATCTTCTCACCCCTGGTTGAGGTAGGAAGGTATTTTCGCCTTTGCTCCTCATTTCCCCACATCTGGATTGGAACCTGACCGATTGAAGTGTGACCGGAAAAGAAGGTACGAATCCCGGTTCCCTCCATCCCAATTCGGTCCAACGCCCTAGTGTACGTCAAGGCATCAGCCTCTCGCCCCCCGTACTGTTTCCGGACCGGCATTCCAAGCAGGTTGTATTTTCTGCAGAGTGGAACCAGCTGATCATTGAACCTGTGCTCAACATAGCAGACCTCCTCGATTGGACGGAGTTCTTTACAGAATTCGCCTACGTCGTGAAACAACGAATCCCGATCTTTAATATCCAAGGCCTAGCCTTCCGAGATACCAATGGTCTAAGCATACGCATGTGAATATAGCTTCTTGATCGACCTCTACGCGATCAGCCATCGCGATAAAAGAAAGGGTTCCGCCAAGTAGTTTTTACATATGACCGGGGCATCTCACGAGTCGTCATCTTAGCTCGGAGGTAAGCAAAACGGGAAACATTCGGGTTGCGATCGTTGGGGTTGGCAACTGTGCCTCATCACTCGTTCAAGGGGTAGAGTTCTACAAGAACGCGAAAGAGGATGAATTCATCCCCGGCTTGATGCATGTGAATCTAGGGGGCTACCACATTCGAGACGTAACGTTTACCGCGGCTTTCGACGTAGACAAGAACAAGGTTGGGAAGGACCTAGGTGAAGCGATCTACGCGAAACCAAATAACACGATAAAATTCGCGGATGTACCAAAACTTGACGTCCAGGTTCAAAGAGGAATGACACATGACGGACTCGGCAAGTATCTAAGCGAAATAATTGAAAAACACCCATCAAACACGGTGGATGTAAGTCACGTTTTGAAGGAGACGAAAACAGATGTGGTCCTAAACTATCTGCCCGTCGGTAGCGAATTTGCAACTAAATGGTACATTGAACAGGCCCTCGACGCACACTGCGCGGTCGTTAACTGCATCCCAGTATTCATTGCCCGAGAGAAACGATGGCAGCAAATCTTCGAAAAACGCGGCGTCCCAGTGATCGGAGATGACATCAAATCGCAGGTTGGCGCGACAATAGTTCACAGGGTATTGACCCAGCTGTTCAAGGACAGAGGAGTCAAGTTGGAGCGAACTGCTCAACTAAATGTTGGCGGCAACACAGATTTCCTGAATATGCTTGAACGTGAGAGGTTAGAGAGCAAGAAGATCTCAAAGACAGGCGCGGTTACTTCCGTGCTTGACTATAAGTTGCCCCCTGAAAACGTCCACATAGGCCCAAGCGACTACGTGCCTTGGCTTCACGACCGCAAATGGGCCTACATCCGACTAGAAGGAACAACATTCGGAAACGTTCCACTAAACATTGAACTGAAACTCGAAGTGTGGGATTCACCAAACAGCGCCGGAGTCGTTATCGATGCGATCCGATGCGCGAAACTTGCCTTGGACAGAGGCATCAGCGGAGCACTCAAAGCACCATCAGCCTACTTCATGAAGTCCCCACCCGAGCAATATCCTGACGACGTGGCCAAACGAATGCTGGAAGAATTCATTCAGAAACCCTAACCGAGAGGCAACCCGTCTGGAAGCGGGCGGCTACCTACCCTAACTGAACATGGCTTGCGGGGCGGTCCCAAGCAGGACACTGGTTCGGTTAACTTAGTTGGGGTGCCGCAATTCTCGCGACTATTTGTTATTTGCTTGGGGAGTTCCATTTGAGACGGAACAAATACGTCAATGTCCACTTGCCCGTGGAAATTGTCAAAGCTGTTCAAGACGAAATCAATCATCCCGATTCTTACTACACCAGCATGGCCGACTTTGTCAAAGAAGCATTGAGAGAAAAACTGGAACGCCTTCGAGCCACCTGTGTTAAGCCTAAGCGGACATCATAGACGGTTCTCTTACTTCAGTCAGTTATCCGTCGGTACAACAATGCCTTCCCATCTGCCCGTTTGAATGATGAGACGACAAAATTTAGCGGGTCCCTAGTGTAGAATTTTACCCTTTCAGGTAGCGTGTGCAGCGCTACGTATCTGCAACCCACACGCGCAGAAAGTTCTCTAGCGAGACCGATAACCCATTGACACAAGAACGTACCGATTTGCTCATTTCGACGATCCTTATGAACCGCTAGCCTTCCTAGCAAAAGTGCAGGGTATGGTGTTCTTACGTTTGGGACTTCTTCTGGACTTTCTAGTTGATTCAATGCAAGGTGTGTCATGCTGACAGTTAGAAAAGCTACGGGGTCGGCTTTTTGGAAAACTAGGTATGTGACACCGAGTCTTTCCGTCTGATATTTCAGAGCCTCGCTTGTGATGAAGTCCTGTAGTCCATATGGGTCATTTTCGTCTTCTGTGCAATCGAAGATCGTTGAGTTTAGATTGGAAGTCAGCTTTTCAAGTCGTAGGCTTGACGGGTCTACCCTTGGGGTAGATTGCAAAAATAACACAAAAAATTAGGGGACTTTATGTTTAGAGTAAACAGCGTCGGCTAGCTGCAAAGATTCCTTCTCTGCTGGCGTTAGCGGGCGTTTATCGTACTCTAACAGCTCCGCTGCGGCTTTACCCTTTAAGGGTTCAATCGTCTCTGGAAGCATACGTTCTCACCAAGGTACCTAGGTATCTAGGTACTTTATACATCTAGCGTTGAACTTCCGCATACTGCTGATGATACTATCACTACCAGCATCAACACTAGTACTGATGCCGTATCATTACGGTACATATGGCTTAGGTATTGTAGTACATCTGATGTACGTACAGAACATGGAAAGAACAAGGTGCCAACGCACCAGCCTGCTTACCCACGTACGCGAGCGAAAAACCTGCCTCGCCACCCACTCAAGTTAACAGAACCAGAAACCCCCCTCCAGGGGGGGTCCCCTGCTGAGGCCTTCAGAGCCTCCTGACCTGTGCGCAAATTGGACTAACGCCACCCCACCATACGGGTCCGTTACTCGTCCGAGGATGGGGACAGAGTGTAACACACGTGCATCACACCCTCACTTGTAGGTCATGATGGGTTGGAGAGGAGGAAGCAGGGAGAAGCATTCTACCCGAGCAGTGTTAATGCTGCGGCCATCGCCGAATGTTCTGCTAGTTCTTGATTGGGCGCGCTGACAATCGTGATCACGTCATCGTTATTTAGAGAAAACGCCTCGCGCAGTTCCGCGTAGAGCAAATCGTGGGGTTGCAGAATCCAGTTTTCACTTTCACTCATGGGCATCACTAGCTTCCCGTTCTTATAGACGAGAGTACATGCACCCGTTGCACCAACGCGAATAGCCGCATCCCTCTGCTCGATGCCTCTGTTGACGAGTTTACCCGACCCTCTAACCAATACTGCGGCGCTTGCCTTATCCAAAGCCAACTGCCTCGCGTTTACCATCCGAATTTCAGACAACTTCGACCTCAACGACTTATAGAGCACAGTACCGCGTTGCGTGAGCACGCATCCTCCCTTTGCTATGACGACAAGCTTCGCTTTTGTAAGATGCCTGATGATGGTTCGAATCGCACCTTCGCCCACTCCAAGTTTTCTTGACAGCTCGATTCTTCCGATTGGCCCTTGGTCGCCGATATAGAGAATCGCGCGAGAAACATGAACGGCGGTGAAGGCGGGCGCGGGACCAGGACTCGGCGTCTTCGATACCGAAAGGATGGTGTTGAGTACGCTCCGAGATGGCAAGGTTCAAACGCCGTCGAAAAGAGTCATCTTTTCTTCGCAGCCGCCGTTTTCTTCGCGGTCTCGCTCATCTTTCTGAATCGTCGTCTAACGTCTTGGAGGGTGGTGTCCTTCTTGCAAAAGGCAATCCGAATCTTTCTCTCTCCCAACGCCTTGTCGTGGTAGAGGGCTTGAGCAGGCAAGACACCTAATCCAACATTCTTCAGAAGAAAGTCGGCAAATTGCATCCCATCTTTGAACTTCTCGGGGACATCTACTAGGATGTAGTATGCTCCCTCTGGCCGGTGGTATGCAAGTTTTGCATCTTCAAGAATTTCCATGATGGACCTTCGCTTACGGTCGTAGGCCGCGGCCAGCCTCTCGTAGTAATCTGAAGGGAAATTCAAGGCTGTGACAAGGGCCTCTTGCAAAGGATTGGGAGCACAGATTGTAAGATAGTCGTGAACTTTTCGTATGGCGTCGGTGACGCTTCTTTCGGCTATTGCCCAACCCACGCGCCATCCAGTTACGCTGTAGGTCTTCGACGCGGCGTTTACTGTCACGGTTTTGTCATGCATGTTTCCGAATGAACCGAGGCTTATGTGTTGTTTGCCATCGTAGAGTATGTGCTCGTATATCTCGTCCGCGACCACGATGGTGCCTTCATCCTCGCAGAGATCGGCGATCAACTTTAGTTGTCCCGCCTCTAGGACGCGGCCGGTCGGATTGTTCGGTGTGTTCAGGAGGAAGAGCTTCGGATGCTTCGCCATAACGCTCTTGAGACCCTCTTCATCAAGCTCCAGGTTTCTGCCCTTGAAAGGCACGTATAACAGCTCACAACCCGCGAGAATTGCGTCTGGGACGTAGTTCTCG
>JBEKPE010000077.1:0-10642 GCA_049521055.1 Bathyarchaeia archaeon | reverse complement strand
TCCAACTCTCGCCTGCTCCGATCAACTCCACCTTACCAGTAACCGCTTCGCTTGAAGAATCAAAGACGCGAAGTGACGCTTGTTTAGGTGAATTCGGATCACCCTCAGTGACCGTGTGTCCAACCGAGTCTTGGTTCACCCACGTTACAGTCGTTCCTGCCGGGACAGTCAAGTCCGCGGGAACGTACGCATAGTTCAGAATTAGCACCGTATTATTTGATGAACCAACGCTCGAAGTGTTAGATACGTTCTCCGTTGTGGTCATGCTCATATTCATCGTTTGTGTGATTGTGGCGTTCTTTATCGACGAGATGATTGCAGGGTTTGCTGCGCCAACCACATTGATGATGCCCAACGCCCCTTGATGTATTCTGAAGAGTGAATGATCAACCAAAGTGAGCTTAGCCGGTACTACAGCTGTGAATTCAACCATTACGGACCCGCCCGCCGGAACGAGGGTTGTCTGAACGTTGAGTAGGGGTGGGGAGGCAATCGAGCCTTCAACGTAGACCTTGTCTAGCATTCCGCCGATGATGTGAAATGATGAATCGAGATTGGGCCCCGCGTTGAGGAAGAAGATGCGAACCGTCTCTCCGACGTTAACACTTAGCGACCTGTTGCCAGTTAGCGAGTCCACTCTGCCGTTGAATACAACGTAGTCTGGTGTCTCGGCGTTGGCCTTCTGAAAACTAAAACCTTGAAAACCCTTCTGTCCGAATGGTCCGAGCGTGTAGAACTCGCCTTGCGCTATGTAGAACTCCCTATCAACCTTTGATAGTCCCCCAGGGGGTTCAACGAGTATCAACCCATACATTCCTTCCGCGAGGTGTGTGGGAATGTCAGGGCTTGCGCAGTGGTACATGAACAACCCAACTCTCAACGCTTTGAACTGGAAAACTGATTCCTGACCGGGTGGCGTTTGCGAATACGCACTGCCACCACCGGTGCCAAGGATCGCGTGGGAATCGATCGAATGCGTCATAGTGCTGTTCGGGGGATTGATTATGTGCATCTCAACCGTTTGGTTCAAGCGTAATCGAATCAATGGCCCTGGGACCGTTCCGTTGAATGTCCAGAAATTGTATGTGACGCCATCGGCCAATTGCCCCAGTTTCTCCTCAGTAACAAGCGTAACCACAACCCTGTCCGACGGTGAGGGGGCTGATGGTATATCGGTGGGCGACTTACTGCGGTTCGGTGCATACGCTGGCGCGTTTGTGTCGCCCGAAACGTTGAGTGTTAGAAATGGAATTGATAGAAGAGATACCATAAGCAGCAACAGGATCAATGAGGCTTTGCGGTTATGACCTCTAGTCGGCGTCCGCGAACCTCTAACTTTACCTTCCCGCATCTTTCTCACGGGAAGGAGGTTCTGTCGGTGGGTTCGAATAGCGATATACCCTAACCTGTTAGGTCCTTAGCTGACCTGATAATCAAGGAAGGTGTGAAGAGGTTCTTTTTCCCAGCACGGAAGGGTGACCTTTGAAATGTTCCTGCAACACCCGTTTCTGTCCGCGTCGCAGTATCTCGGTTAATGTTGCGGGAGCGATTTCAAGCGACTTAGCGAATTGGCGAAGTGTAATTTTCTTCGGAAATTCAAAGTAACCCTTCTCGAGCGCAATCTGCAGAATATTCTCCTGTCTCGCGGTCAACTCTTTCTCGTCTTCTAGCTTCGAAATTCTGAGAACCTCAGCGATCACGTTTTTCTGCTCTAGTTCATGCATTAGTGACTTTACTACCGTATCGTTGCCTAGCACTGTCCATTCGAGTTTGCCATTGGGTTTACTTGCGGCAGAGATTAGGAAACAGTTCGCACTAGCGAAAGTTCGACATGCGGTACACTTATGGGTCTTGAGGGATCCTACGACTCTTCCGCTCTCACCCTTCACAATGTCTACGTCGTACACGTAATCGTCCGTTCGAAGATGTTCCACTATCCTCTCTGAATGCTCTGGAGCGCTCGATATTTCGAAGAGCTCCTGCACCCCTTTCCCGTGGGGTAGGCTTCGGCAGTCCAATACGCGTATGACGGCGGGAAACTTGCTGGTGAGCCTTTTGATCCAGCTGTGCGGTGGGGTGATGCTGACAACTGCTTCTAACATTACTACATCAAAGGGAAGAATCCTGTCCGAAACGTATAGGATTTCTTGGTTGTTCCCGAACCTGTTAGGGGCAACTCCTAAGCCGGAAATTCTGTAAACAGACTCTAACGGCTGGAGAATCTGAGATGCTTGAAAGGTCTACCTGACTTCGCGAATTCCGAGAAATACCCCACAAAGAGTTTCTGTGGCGTACTGAGCGATTTGAGGGTCCACTGCGATGAGAATCGCAATTCGCTCATCGAGCTTCAAAACGATCACGATGTCATGAGGCGAAAAATGGGTCTACTGGAGGAGGCTTCCAGGCATGTTGGGGTTAGAGGCAATCCGAGGCTTCTTGGCCATTTCAATCGGCTTGAAGAGCTGTTCATTCAACATCGCACAAAAGAGGAGCGTGTTTTGTTCCCTCTTCTGCAACGTTACCTTGGCGCTTGCGTGTGTGAAGGGATAGGGTTAGAGCACGACGGGATCAGTGATCTAATGCGAAAGGTTTCCAATCAAGTCAGTCATGGCGAGAAAAGCTCCATTCCGCAGCTGAATCTACTGCTGCGTGGACATTTTTCAAGAGAGGAGAACGTGCTCTTTTGGTACTTGAACCTACATCTGTCCAACAAAAGACATGGATAGCGAGTTTTCGCTATAGGAAGGCTTCTGCTTTTCTCATGTCATCTTCGGTATTTACGTTAATGAATGTTAGGAGGCGGGGGTCTTCCTTTCGAAGCTCCTCCTTGCTAACTCGGATGATGTCCCTCAGCTCTTTGATCATCTCTAGGATGCTGGTACGTCTATTTTGTAGACAATTTGAGGCAGCGTTGATTGCGTTGGTTCGTTTGTAGACGGCGCATAATGGTTCGAGTTTTCCGTTCGAGTGAGGGATGGCGGCGTCTCGTCCTGTGGCTTGGGCGTGAAGGGAGCGAATGATTTGCGGTTCTAGGAATGGCATGTCGCAGGCAGCTGCGAACACATACTCGGTCTCAAGCGCGCGCAATCCGCAGAGTAGGCCCACCAATGGGCTCTGGGCCAGCGACTTATCATGAACAATGCGAGCTTTCGGGAGGACTTGCTGAAGCCGGCTAACGTCCTGCACGGTTTTTCCGACTACTACAATTTCCGAAACTACCATTGAGACTCTTTCGAAAACGTGGAGAACGAGTTCCTTCCCACCAACTGATCTCAAACATTTGTTGGGAAGCCGAGTTGCTTTGCCGCCCGCCAGAATTACTGCCCCTAGTCTGTTGCCTACTTCATGGGGTGAACTCATACTCGGCGCCCACCTTACTACTAACGAGGGTATCGTACAGTTCATTCTTAAGATGCGACTTTTCTCGTATTTCGCTTGAACGCTTTGGTTGCGGGGCCGACTGCGACTGTGTCACCGTTGCGGGCGTCCACACGCGACAATTATTTCGAACAAATCGCATAACAAATTCGAATGGGTTGTGCTACCGTCAATACTAGAACATAGTCGTATGTAGAATGTGTGCAGAGGCCTCTTAACGCATTCTACGCGTCCCTCCGGTTTAGGTATTCGCGTTGGCTAAACCTAGGAATTCAGGAGCTAGACTGGATCGACGAGATTTTCTCAAATTATCCGCAATCACAGGTGGGCTCTTTGCATATGGCTCAGTCTCTTCAGACGGCGTTGTCCTCAATGCCTTACAACGCGTGTCTTCTAAGATCCCGCTCGCCAACGCGAGCAGTCTACCTCAGATATTCAGAACCGCGCACTGCAACAATTGTGACGGGTCTTGCGGACTATCGGTTACGGTGATTGACGGTAACATTACGAAGATAAGCAACGCGAGCTTCAACGACCCCAATTTTCCGCCAAGAGTGTGCTTGCGCGGAATCTCTAATGTTCAATACGTCTACCACCCAGACCGACTGAAATATCCCATGAAGAGCACCGGTCCACGCGGGAGTGGACAATGGGAGCGAATATCGTGGGATGAAGCAACAACCACCATCGCAAACAAATTCACAGAGGCCGCCCAAAAGTACGGCCCTACGGCGGTCTACATCGCACCCTATACCGGAAGTCTTTCCGCGTTAAACGGCGTAATCGGCGCCGGATACAGGTTCGCGAGTGTAATTGGCGCAAGCGCAGGCGACTTTGAAGGAGACAACGAGGGTGACTCGGCTAGCCCCTGTGGCGCAAATGAGATCCTAGGATCGTTCGACGGTCATGACCTCTCAGACTTACGAAACTCGCGTATGATTATCCTTTGGGGCAACAATCTGGCAGAAACTGACGTGCCGGACATGCGGTTCGTTCTCGACGCCCGAGAAGGCACCATTACCTCTGAAGGAGTAACCCAGCCGAACCCGAACGGCACTACGGCGAAAGTAGTTAACATCGACCCAAGATACACCTCTACCGCAACTCTCTCCGACCAGTGGATTTCCATTCGCCCCGGAACCGACGGAGCGCTAGCGCTCAGCATGATTAATGTGATCATAAACGAGCAGCTCCACAATGTAGATTATGTGACGAACTACACCGTTGCTCCATTCTTGGTTCGTCAGGATACACAACTCTTTCTCAGGCAAAAGGACGTAACAACTGGAACTTCGACAAAGTACATGGTATATGACTCTAATAGCAAAACAATTGTGCCATATGATCAAAGCGGCATAGCCCCTTCTCTCACTGGCTCATACAGCGCTGCGAAAACGACTTGTAAACCCGCCTTTCAACTGCTCACTGATTTGGTGAGTCAGTATCCTACTTCCGAAGCGGAGAAAATAACTGGGATTCCGGCTTCTACTATAGAGAATCTCGCGAAGGAATTCGCGACTATGTCTCCCGCGGCAATCAAAGCAGGTTTCGGAGGAATATCGCATTGGTACTACGGCGACTTAACCTACCGGGCGATGATAACACTCTCCGCAATATGCGGCTACATAGGGGTGCATGGTGGGGGCGTCACAACGTACAACGGCGCTCTTCTCGACGCTGCCTTAGACCTTCCCGACTGGTTGAATCCTGACAAGAAAGCGTACACTTACCTTCCTCCACTTTCATTCTGCGCCGCGGTGGAAACGGGTAAACCGTTCCCGGTGAAAGCCGCTTGGTTCCCAGTAGACAATTTCGTTAACCAACAGGGAGATACGAACCGCACAATCGCGGCGCTGAAGGCACTTGATTTCGTCGTAGTTTCAGACATGTTCCTGTCGCCGACGGCTCAGTACGCCGACATAGTTCTACCAGTAGCGACGCAATACGAGAGAGAGGACATGCTTCCTGGGGGCAACTACTACTTCCAGTACATGCCGAAGATAATTGATCCGCTCTGGGAATGCAAATCCGACCTGGACATGTTTGCGGAAGTTGCACAGAAGATGGGGCAGGGAAACTACTTCGACAAAACTCCCGACGACTACCTTAGCCTACTACTCAGCGGCCTTCCATCCGGGCTAACGTTGGATACGCTGAAGAGCCAGGGAGTCGTCGCATTGACAGACAAAGACTATGGAACTGCTGCGTTCCAACCCATCACGCATCCCTACGTCCCATACTACCAACAACACTTCCCTACCCCATCAGGGAGAATCGAATTCTACACAGAATCCCTCGTCCCTTACTCGATGCCTCTCCCAATCTACAATGAACCGATTGAGGCTTCGCCGACCAATCCACTCTACCAGAAATATCCGCTCGTCTTCCTGACGGCACATACAAAGTTCAGAACTCACACTCAATGGGACAACTTACCATGGCTCCGAGAAATTATTCCTAAGTCATTTGTCGAAATAAATCCAATCGACGCTCATGCTAGAGGAATCAATGACGGCGACACAGTGACAGTATTCAACGATCGTGGTTCAATTCAAATTCTCGCGCGAGTAACCGAGGGTATCAGACCGGGCGTTATCAACGCATACCAAGGCGATTGGCAAGAATTCCCTACGGCTACAGTAAACATGCTCACGCACCAGAAAATTAACCCCGCACAATCCGTGGTCTTCCTATTCCAGTCTAACACCGCGTATTACGATTGTCTGGCTGATGTGAAAAAATCATAAGGTGAGATGAATTGACAAAACTAACGATGGTAATTGACCTGAGCAGATGTTTAGGTTGCTGGACATGTGCCCTTGGCTGTAAAGCAGAGAACGACGAACCGATTGGAATATGGTGGAACCGTATCCTAACCACAGGTGGTAAGGAGATGGACACGCCTTCTGGCACTTATCCGGATGTAAGCATGACCTACCTGCCTATCAATTGTCAACATTGCGACAACGCGCCTTGCGTTAAAGTATGCCCGGTAGGAGCCCTTCGAAAACGCGACGATGGGATCGTGTTCCTTGATTGGGACAGATGCATCGGTTGCCGTTACTGCCTAGTCGCATGTCCATACGGTATCCCCGCGTTCAACTGGAAACCACCAGTCCAAGTCCCCGACAACTCCCAATTCAAGCTAGGAGCACCGGCGGTCCCTGTGAGACCGGTCGGTGTTGCGGAAAAGTGCACGTTCTGCTTCCACAGAGTCGACGTGGGAAACCTTACACCCGCATGCATAGAGGTTTGCCCTGCAGGCGCACGATTCTTCGGCGACCTTGACGACCCGAACAGCCAAGTCTCACAAATAATCCAAGCGAAACCTACGATGAGACTTCGCGAAGAGTTAGGCACAGAGCCTTCCGTGTACTACGTGCCACCTCGTAATCCTACGAGGCCTCAGGAGGTGAGCGCGACTTGAAGAAGGGCTCCACCGTGAAGGTTGACGAAGGGTCGCTTCTACAGCCGCTTCTCAAGACGGGGACGGCATTTTACGTCTTCGTCGGTGCCTTGTTGGTGTTGACAGGATGGTTCCTGTACTGCTGGTACACACAACTAAGCGAAGGACTCATAGTAACCGGCATGCGTAGCGTGTACAACGCACCCAACTACATGGCATATGGGGTTGCGGGTGGTTCTCCTTGGGGCATTTACGTTACCACCTTCATCTTCTGGATAGGCATAAGCCACGCCGGAATTGCAATCTCAGCTTCTGTGAGGCTCATGAATCTTATCAAGTACAAAGTCGTCGCGCGGATGGCTGAGGTTCTAACTTTGGTGGCATTGCCGATGGCGGCGCTATCAATTGTGTTTGATGTAGGACGCCCAGATAGACTGTTCAACCTGCTCCAGTTCGGCAGATTCCAAGCACCCTTGCTATGGGACCTCTCAGCGATTACAACATATTTCATGGCAACCATCATCTACCTCTACCTCAGCTTACGAGGCGACATCGACGAATTAGCACGCAAACTACCAAAACGGGAAAAGTTCTACAAACGCCTGGCCATGAACTACGAAGGAACCGAAACCGACAAGGCGAGACACACGCAGACGCTATGGTGGCTCGCAATAGCCATCATCCCAATAATGGTCACCGTACACAGCGTCGTCTCTTTCGTCTTCGGTCTAATGGTAGCAAGAGCTGAATGGTACTCCACAGTATTCGCAATCTATTTCGTAGTCGGCGCAATCGTCAGCGGCGTCGCCGCCGTCTACTCATTAGCGTGGATCTTCAGATGGCTCTACAAATGGCAATCATTGATCACCGATGAAGTCCTCAAAGGAATCTCGTGGGCTCTCAGAAATGTGCTAATCATATACCTATACCTCTGGATCGCGGAAGAACTCACGACAAACTACATGGGCCCATCGGCCGAACTGAGGGTCTCCGACTTCCTGTGGGGTGGCCCCTTCGCACTGATCTTCTGGCCATTAGTAATTATCGGATTCGGTATACCCGCAATAATTCTGCTCATGCCAGTCTTCGCGAAGCGGATGTTCAACCCCATGCTAACCTTCATTGCATCAATAATTCTGAACATAGCCTTCTGGATCAAACGATTCACAATAGTGGTGCCCTCGCTACTCAATCCACCACTGTATCAAACCGGCATTTACATTCCAACGATCACTGAAGCATCCATCATGCTGGGTACATTCTGGATGGCAGTTCTACTATACGTGGCATTCGTCAAGCTATTTCCAATAATCGAATTGGATATTGTGAGGGAATAAGAAATGGCAAGAATTTTGGCTATCGCCGTCGGCCTCGTAGGTCTACTGTTGGTAGTTGTGGGTGTTGCGCTTTGGGTGACGGGAGACTCAACAGATCTTGTCGTGTCAATTCCACTCGCAAGCACAGGCGTGCTTTGGGCTCCGCTTTTGTGGTTGTTGGGCATAATTGTACTGCTATCTGCAGCTCTAGCAAACACGTTGCCTCTCAAGAACTACATAGTATGGTTAGCGTTGCTCATAGTCGGCTACCTTGCGGTCTTCGTCGTGATTGCTTCCATAGGCTCACTTATACTGCCGTAACCCACGGCTTACATTACCGTGGAAACAGGGGGGAACGGTGACGATGAGTTATAAAGAAACTGAGGAGTATGAGTTCAGAGCTAACGTGTACGGTATCCTCGCCCTCGCCTTCTCTCCACCAAGAATGGAATCCGGAAAACTATGCGAAGCAATCTTACAGGCACACCACTCGCTAAGCCCAAACGACGAGCCCACACCCAAAGAGCATAATGGGCAGGGCCTGTCCGCAGCGCGGTTAAGCAAAGAATATCTCAGATTATTCGTTGGCCCAGGCCGCGTTCCATGTCCTCCATACGAATCCGTTCACCGGCAAGATAGGCCGATATTAGAGAAGGGGCTTGTAATGGGCCCATCGACCGCGGACGTGCGGCACAGGTACGCGAAAGCGGACCTAGTACTGCCCAAGAATTTTACTGATCTGCCAGACCACATAGCCGTCGAGATGGAATTCATGCACTTTCTTTGCAGTGAAGAACTCAAATCCATTCAGCAAGGCTATCCACAAGAATCGACTAAAAGAAGGAAGATGGAGCAAGAATTTCTTAAAGAACACCTTGAACCATGGGTTGAAAGGTTTGCAGATTGCGTTCTTAAGTCGACAAACTCATCATTCTACAGATCGGCAGCAGGACTATTGAAAGCGTTCGTCAAGAATGAATCCGAGTATCTTCTAGGAAGCAACTCCGAATGAGGGCGATCGTTTACTGTACTGATCTGGAACCGGTACTCAGAGAGAGTATCGCAGCACACATCCGTTCCCACTGGAGCGAAACGGACGTCTACGAAGCCAACAACATCAATCTCTCCCCAAACGCTGACCCTAAAGCCCTACTTCTGATAAGAGGCAATGCAACCTCGGCAGCGGAGATAGAAGCACCGCTAAAGGAAACAATTGTGGTACAGAGGACGGCTGCGGTCGAAGAGATTCTCTTCTTAGTAGATGCCAAGTTGGGCAGACTCACGAAGTCAGACATGGTATACGCAAAGAAAGAGGTTCCCCGCAAGCAAGCTATCTCTAGACGGGAACTTTTCTTACTGCCATTGCGGCGCGACTCTCCCAGCCCAAGCGACGCACCAATCGTGAATGACGATTCGTGCGAGGCTAAGTTCGGATGCTCGAAATGCGTTGATGCATGCCCAGCGCCAGGTGCGCTGAAAATTGAATCCAATTCAGTAACTGTTTCGAGCGAAGTCTGCATAAGGTGCGGGCTATGCGCGGGTGTCTGCCCGGTGGCAGCTATCCAGATCCCTCAACTCTCCGAAGACGCTTATCATGGCTTGCTAACTGCCATGCAATCCTCATCTGCCCCGACGAAAACGCTCGTAATAACCTGTGACGAACGAAGCGTTGCACCGCATCCATGGGTTGTTGTAGAAGAGGTACCCGGAATTGGAGTCATGGGTGTCAGACAACTCGCGTTAGCTGCGAATTCTTCCATCGATGCAGTGCTAGTCCATTGCGCAGACGGATTGTGCGCTGCTAAGGAAAACGCAAAACGTGCATCGAACCAGATCGCATCAATTCTAGCTGAACACGGGCCCATCGTGGCTTACGTCGAGGGAAAGCTGGATTTGGGTAAGATGAACGAGATTCACAAATCCGCTCAAGCGCGTGACACCGCATTTAACCCTACGGGAAGTGCGTGGAAGGATTATGTGAAATCGCTCGAAACGATCTCAAGGAAGCAGGCGCAGGCAACAGGCCTCGATCTCACAACGATGGAGATCGCCGACTCATGCACACTCTGTTACGCATGCGTAGAGTCCTGTCCTCACCGGGCTCTCGCAATTCACCAGGATAAACTAGATTTCACGTCAGAAGAGTGTACAGGATGTGGATTTTGCGCAAAGATCTGCCCGGAACATTCCATAACGCTGTCTCAAATGGTTGGGCTAATCATGTTATCGACGAGGACTGTCTACAAGGACGAAATGATACATTGTACGAGATGCAAGACCCCATACATCTCCGTGAAAATGTTCAAGAAGGTTTCTGGAATGATCGAAGGCAGCGAAAGTGTGATCAGGCTCTGTCCGAAGTGCAGACAGGCTGAAATTTATGAGAAAATCTTCAACAGCCCCCACCATCAACCGCTTGAGATGTGAACTTGGCCTTAGTAGGATTCGAAGCATTTGGCAGTCGTCTTCCTATGGGGGCCTCAAAAACTTCCTGAGATGGCTAGATCCGTGGCCTTGGCGAAACGCGAGTTCGAAAAGGCCT
>JBEKPE010000076.1:0-10661 GCA_049521055.1 Bathyarchaeia archaeon | reverse complement strand
GAGAGCGCCATTACCTATTGCCATGATTATTGCCCCCAGAACCAACGTAAGACCGATTAGCGCTCCAAGCATGAAAGCATACGACGGCCCTATCGTCGGGAGCCAGAAGAATATGGAAGACCACATAGCCCAGAAGGTAGGTGATAGCAATGCGGCGCTATTCAGCAATACCATGATTCCTGATAGGAGCGAGAGTACAACTGCGATGATATTTCTTCCACCGAGTCGGCCGGCGGAAACAAGTCGGGGCGCAGGGGGCGGGAGAACAACTTGGGGTCTTCCGCAGAAAGGACAATAGACCGTGTTCAGCGGCATGACTCTGCCGCAATATCTGCAGCGAACAGTGGGCATGGGCAGAATATACCGTACTCGCTGCCTCGGCGGGGCGACTGGAACAAGTACCGGAGCGGCTGCACGGACTACACGCTTTCTTTTTCCTGACAGCGCAAAGGCAAGCAGAGCCAATCCAAGCGCGAGGAGAAGCATGCCGATGACGAGCCAGAAGACCAATGGGTTGAACGGGTAGGTGATGACAGTTGGTCCCGGAATGCTCAGAATAGCGTTGACCGTATGCACCGTCGAACCGCTTGTCCCAGCGATTACCATCGTGTAGTTGCCGGGCGACGCGGTAGGCGCCGGGCACAGCTTGAGAAGTGACTGAACAGTGGCTCCGGCTGGAGGCGTTATTGGATTCGATGTGAATTGGCCAGACACATGCGCAGGCAAGCCGGTTAGCGTGAGGTTAACGGCTGAACTGAACGTTCCAATAGAATTCACGGTGATCGTGAAGTTCCCGCATTGGCCTTGATTGACCAAGAGGTTACTGGGTGACACCGCGAGGCCGAAGTCGCTGGGTGGAGTGGTGACAACGAGACCAACGACAACGTTGTGGACGATCAAGGGCTGGCTTGTGGTTCCGGTTATTGTAAGGTTGTAACTGCCAAGAGGAGTGCTCGTCGTCGTCAGGACGCTAAGCGTTTCCGTCACTGATTGACCTTGACCTAGTGAAACGGATCCCGAGGGAGCAAAAACCGCCTGAGCACCAGGAGGTAGGCCAGTCACCTGAAGGTTGACCGTCCCTGAGAAACTGCTGATCGAGGCGACCGTGACTTGGTATGTCGCGGATTGAGTTTTTGATACTGTTATAGAGGGTGGGGAGGCTGTAAGTGAGAAGTCGGCGGACAGCCCTTCGACGAATTTGTTTCCATAAATCTGGTAGACAGCATAATACCCGTTGTAGTCCGCGTAGGTCGGGTATAGTTGCTCATAGGGTTGAAGCGCGAGCCCTTCAACTACACCATTTCCATATGGGAAGTAGAAAGCAAGAATCGAATAAGGAAGCTTTGGTACTCCGTAATTCGTAGTATCCATTAGAACCCTTACGTCGGCAGTGTGGCCAGGTTGAATCCCGTTCGGGACCCAATTTCCAACCCCTTCCTCAGTGAATATGGTAACTGCGTTCGGAGTTTTCCCTGGGTTGTAGTATTGGCTTGGAAATTCAGAATCGAATGTGGAGCCCTTGGCAGGATTGTTCATCGTGCCCTTCCATGAACCAGTCTCGCCAGGATTACCCAGCTTAACGTAACCTGGGAAAGTGGAATTCAAGTCGAATATCGCGGCATCGGTATACATGACTTCATTTCCGGCTGAAACTCGGGATTGAATCGTGTTGTAGACGGCCGTAATTTGCGACCTGTGCAGCGGTGTATAGGCGGATGGATTCCCGTACCAGCCAGGGCTATCCAG
Source organism: Bathyarchaeia archaeon (assembly GCA_049521055.1). Classification (GTDB taxonomy): domain Archaea; phylum Thermoproteota; class Bathyarchaeia; order 40CM-2-53-6; family 40CM-2-53-6; genus FEN-987. Next base: position 8,915 of record JBEKPE010000076.1, on the reverse strand, counting down.
CACGATTAGCGTATACTGATTGATCATTGACGGATTTGCCATAACTTGGGCGGTCGAGACCTGAGTGTAACTGATGCCCATCCTCCCAAGCGTCAGGAAGGTTTTACCCCAATAACCGTCACTAATCACAAGAATTCTCGTAGGTTGCCTCACGAAGAACACACGGTTCGTTGTGAATGTTGTTGAGAGGCGGGTGGTCGTCACCTTTGAGAAGGTCGCATTGGCCAACATCGCGTTTACAGCAGATGTGAAACTAGAATCGATAAGGAACGGGCCTCCTTGGTAGAGAACTCCCGCGGGAGTCAAATCTGTTTGAAGAATTACGTTTGGCGGTTCGATAACGCGGGCGACTGCGCTTCCTGGATTGTTCCTCAGGAATTCGTGAATGAACCCGTAAACATGAATCCTATCAACCTGCTTGTCATCCATCGGAACCACGATGGTGCCCGGAGAAAATGTACCAGCAGCGAGAGGAGGAAGAGCAAACGCGATTTGGGTCGCGGGGATACTAAGGGCTAACAAGAGCACGAGGCATGCGAACAATTGTCGAGATCGTTTCATCGAACAGTGCCTCAATTCAGTTTCATATTCGAGCGATTTTCAGTTTTCCGAAATACTCCTAAGTTAACCAGCCCGTTGGTTACTTAAGACTTAACACAATTCCTCAACGAGGACTATTTAACGGCTCAATGGCGTAAACACAAACATGGCAGAACAGCACAACTTGTTTGTCGCAATTTCAGCCCCAAAATTGGCCTCCATTTGCACGAAATTGCATCGTGCATGTGTCGGGCATCTTCCAGGGCATAAGGAAGGCCAAACCTCGCCATTACGCTCCATTAACGATCTTGAGGTAGCGGATGAACCCCAGGACGCTGACCTTTATCGATACAGAGAGATAATCCGGCATCATACTGAGTGATTGGCCCACGGGGCGAGCGGTTTCGTCAGTCAGAACTCTCACAATTTGTTCCTGCAATGCCCCATCCTTGAGCATGCTGCCAATTTTCGCGTCCCAGTCGTTCAAGGCGCGGATATTTTGGGCAATAAAATTCGTCGCATCGTCCATCACGCCATAGTGGGGAGCCAAGATTCTTGCTGGTCGTGTTTCTTTGATCCGCTCCAGTGAAGCAACCGCTAATCGAAGGTTGAAGCTTGTGGGAGGAGTCGTCGGCACTAGCACCGGGAAGTTTGGATAGATTATGCCGACCGCATCCCCCGTCGCTATAGTGCCGGTTCCTTCCAATTCGTAGCTTAGATGGTGTGAAGCATGCCCCGGCGTCCAAAGCGCCCGTAACGTTAAACCGCTACCGAGCGAAATTTCTTCGTTATCGTTAACCTCTCTCAAACGATTTCTCTCGATAGGTTGAGGCTTTCCGAATTGTTCCATGAGTTGGGCTCCGAATAGCTCTCCCGCCCCTACCCACAACCTTGTTGGGTCTGCTAAGTGGGATAGCCCTTTTGGATGGACTCGGATTGAGGCGTTGGCGTACTTCTCCGCGAAGGTGCCGCACCCTCCGGAATGGTCTAAGTGCACGTGAGTGGGCAGAAGGTAGTCGATGCTATCAGTTCCTATTCCATTATGTTCGAGGTCATTGATAACGGTCTGGGCTGAGGATCTGTAGCCCATGTCGATTAGTGCTCTTTCCTTTCCCGATACAAGATAGGCTGCGACGACTCCAGGTTTTCCTAAAGCCATGGTGTCGATGATTGAAATGCGATCATCGAGTTTCCATAGCAACTCTACTTCCACAGTCTTGGATAAACGAGGCAAGTATATTCGTGTGTCCCACGCTTGGAGTCTGGTAGGTTTGATTAGAGATGAGCCGACCGGAGCTGCCAGATGACCTCGAAGTGTACGTCGATACTTTAGACGAGCAGGGTAGGGTGACATACATTTCTGGATATTTTGAGTACAAAAGAAATCGCCTGAAGTTCGGCGCGATTGGCATGGAGGGGTATGGGGGCCCGAACATTAATGCGACGCTCTCAGAAGAGACGCTGGCAGAGCTGAGAAAAATGAGTTTGGATGATCAGGACATTGATGAATTGATTACTGCCCTACAAAGAAAGATCATGGAAGGACAAGCGCATATCCAGCTACGCGAGGAGCCGACCGAAACCCAGAAGCCGACAGAGGAAAAGACAGAGAATCAGTCTCCTTAACGCCTCCTACCTCAAGTCAGCGATCTCAGTCACTGGCATCATGCTGTGGTAAACTGCACTCCGGGCAATTCTCAGCGTCCTTAGGAATTTGTTTCATGCAATACCAGCAGAATTTCTTACCTGGTTCAGGCTCCAGAGGTTTCGGTTCCGCACGTAACAGGCCAACAACAACCATTATTCCGCCGGTCACCGAAATAGGCAGACCGAAAAGGGACACTCCCAAAGGAACGTAAAAGTCAGTGAAGACCAAGAAGGCACCGAATACTGCGAGGATGGCTCCTGAAACAACCAACCCCCTGTACAAGGCGATCCGACCGGATTGATTATACCGAGGAATATGGGTTTTTTCGCCGAGGCGCGTGATGAAGCTTGATCACTCGAGTCGGAAAATGTTCTCCCGACGTCCTACGATCTGTTGCGAATTTTGTCTATCAAGACGGTGAGTTCACGAAACAGGAATTCCCACATTCAACTAATGCCGAAGAAGTTGGAATGGCCTTAGCATCGTTGGGAAATTCATGGCAGGTCCTCACGTCAGAGCGGCCAATCGCCTTATTCAAAGCGGAGATTTCTGAACCCAACACGAATGTATCTCGATTATGTTATGATCACAGCGCGCCGTTCGAGTCGGTTATCGCGAACCTACGAGAGGATCTGCGGCGATTCAGAATTACGGACGTCCACGTAAACGTCTCACCCGACCAGGCGGATGCGTTTCAGTCTAAGGGTTTCGAGAAAGGTGCGGTCCTGGTCAGACTTTCGCGCGCTCCGATAGAAACGAAGATGATGCCAATCCTTCCTCTCATGAATCCAACCGAGAAGCAGATTCCGATCTTATCGAACTTGATGTACGAGGCATATGCGAAGATGAAGGGCGCGTATTCCGATGCTCAATCGACGCAGAACGTAATTCGGAGCATAGTCTCAGGTGGAGACTACCTCTCAAATGCCTCTTTCGCGAGTGGCGCTTTCCCGAACCTCGTGAGTGCATGTCTCGTGACCAGAGTATCTCTCGCCGAAGCAAATGTTTCGCAATTGTTTACGCATCCACTTTACAGGGCGCGTGGGTTGGCAACAACCGAAATAGCCTCTGCAATGAATAGTCTAGTGAAGGAAGGGAAGGGAGTAACGAGGTTAACGGTGTGGAGTCCAGAGGCCAATGATGTAATGAAACGCCTTCTCGACAAGATGGGTTTTGCCCAGGACAGAAGGCTAGTGGAAATGACTTCGAGGATTTAGCTCAGCCCACAAGATTGTAAGACACATCTTATGCTTTGAACCATCGGAAAACTAAGTAATCGACCTTACTGCGGCGGTTTGGTACAGCTATGGTGAACTGTTTTCGGACGGTTGTTGCAAGGCGTCCTGCAAGAACGACTTCGAAAGGACCCATTGTTTCCTGCTCCTTCTTCACAGTCACAATGAACGGCGCATGGTCGATCCCGGGGCCATGCTCATAAATAGCGAAATCTGAACCGAACCTAATACCCGGCGTCACGATGAGTCCCTTCTCACGAAGGTTCTCGTAAGCAGTATAACCTAGGTTGAATTGTTTGTACGTGCGGTTAGCCAGTTTGAGCAACTTAGCCCTAGGAACTGACTTGCCCGTTTTTGCATCCGTTACTCTAATGATCTTCCGGTCCAGTAGGTACAGGCCCTCCATTAGATCTAGAATGAGAGGGGCTTTGAATTCCTGCTCGGGCTTCGGTTTTGGGATTCCTACGGGTTTCCCGAAGAAACCCATACGGTAGAGCCGCACCGCTTCTGCAAAGTTCCACACGACTAGCCTAGTGCCGATTAGTTCGGCTGAAGTCACGTCTGCCATCCGAGAGTCTACCTACGCGGTCAGCGCGAGTACTCGGATATGATCCACTACGTCTACACCGATATCCGCAATCCTTTCTGCTCTATCGACTAAGTCTCGGAAGAATAATACTGATGCAATAGGCATCTTGCTTGCCATGAGTTCCATGTCCAGGTTGCGAGACTCAGCGTCGATTTCACGCTCTAACTCCTCGACTGACTTGGCAATATCAACGGCCTTATCGGCATCAAAGGAAAGCGAGTGAAGTGTTTCTCTGACCTTTGATATCTCCTTCAAAACGGATCCCATAAGATGCGAAACCTGTTCGAGTCTCTTGGTGTCCAATTTCCATTTCAAATCAACGACGCCCATAAGTCTGAAGCCCATCGCCTCGCAATATTCAGCCACCTCACCAAGCCGGAAAAGGAGACGCAGGAAATCCTCTCTGCTGATTAACAGGCTTCCGACCGAGGCAACTTCAGCTAGAAAGGTTGCTTTGTTCTTCTCGTTCTCTTCCAGAGCTTTTAGCATCGCTTCGTAGTTTTCTTTAGCGAGCTTCGTTTTCTTCTCACTGATATTGTCCATGAGAACTACGAGTTGTCTCGTTATCTCGACGACATTTCTGGCGTGGATTTGACAAAGATCTAGCATCCTACGACGGATGTTTGCTTCTGTTTCGATCGGGAATGCCACCTAGATGCACCGCAGTTTCTTTCAGAAACAAGTAGTGTGCATCAGAACTTAAACCATAGCCCAGCCGACCGGTTTTTCCTACTCATAATCGGTCTCAACCGGCGTACCGAGCGCTTCGAATTCTGTCTCACCCCGGAAGTAACGTAACACTGCTTCCGGGAGCTTCTCCGAGTCTCCTCGAACTTGCTTCCACGTATCACGATCTCGGATCGTTACTGTTTTGTCTTCCTTGGATTTGTAATCGATGGTAACCGATAGTGGAACACCAACTTCGTCAGCCCGAGCGTAGCGCCTGCCAATTGTTCCGGATTCGTCGTATTCTACTTCAAATCCGTTCTCCGACAGCCGCGTCTGAATCTCGGATGCTAGTTCAGGAAGTCCATCTTTTGCCATTAGGGGAAAGACCATGACTTGAGTTGGGACTAGGTTTTTGGGTAGTCTTAACACGACCCGATCTTTAGACCGTGTGTAGGCGTATTCTAGCGCGGAATACACTAATCTCTCGGCGCCGAAGCTGGGTTCCACCACATATGGAACCACCCGGCGGCCCGCCTCACGTTCGGTTTTCTCCTCGAAACGTACGTGTGTCGGTAGAATCTTGAAGCCTTGTACTTCGAAGAAGCCAAATTTCTCGAACCCCTTCATGACCTCGTCCGGATTACTCGACCTTAGCGCATCGATTACTAGCCTACTCTTTTCCCTCAAAAGAGGACCTAGAACGGAATCTATCGGCACAATGGTCTTTACCTTTCGTGAGATGGGGTTGTCATATGGTTTGAAGATTGAGAGGTCGGCACCTGAGGATTTTATGTGCGCGATTAAATCGAAGTCCGTGCGGTAGGCATGGCCTGCTATTTCTACCCAGCCCCACCTGTCGAGCCAAACCTGATGATCGAAGGTTTGGCTAGAGTAGTGCGACCTCTCTGCAATCATTTTCTCCTCGAACCTTTGCTTGTCCGAAGGTATGCCGAGGCTCTTCACGAACTCCACTGAAAGAGCCATGAAATAAGCCATCCATTCAGTAAGCACAATACCCTTACTAACCGCCTCCTGTGGCGAGACTTGTGTGACCTGCGAGCCTTTCCGTTCGCGCTCCTTCGCCAGGAGAATAGGCAACAAAGTTCCTTTGACCTGACCCAAATACGAGCAACCGGCCTCGTTCGGATCGAAGAACAATTCCATTTCCATTATCGTAAATTCTCTCAACCTGATCGGGCCTTGTCTGGGGGAGATTTCGTTTCTCATGACTGTGCCGACCTGCGCAATACCAAGCGGGAGCCTTTCGCGGCTCGCTTCATACACACGTTTGAAGTCTACGAATATTCCTTGAGCAGCTTCGGGGCGGCCATATCCCGTCACGTCGCCATACGGGCCAATGTTCGTCTTGAACATGGTCGAATAGAATTCTGCCTTGCTCAGGGTGCCGCCGCACTCTGGACAACGAACGAGGTTTTCAGTGATGAAAGCGTCAATTTCCGCGGCGGTCATGGCTTCGGCAGCGATGTCGGTTCTGGCAGGCATCGCTTCTGTTATCACGTAGTCGGCTCTGAAATGCCTCTTACATTGAAGGCAATTTACCATTAAGTCTTTGAAGTGTTCAACATGACCGGACGCCTTGAAGACTTTCTCGGGGGTAACGACTGGAGTCGAGATAGTTGCGTATCGATGGCGGTATACGAACAGTTGGAGCCATGCGTCTTCTATCCGGCGTCTTAATTTCCAACCTAAAGGCCCGAGGTCAAGATAGCCACTTATACCTCCGTAGATTTCGAAGGATGGCCAAAAGAACCCTCGGCGCGTTGCCAAGTCCGAGCGCAATTCGTATTTGTCAATTCCCGCCAAGGCAAAACAACCATTCGACTTGAATTATGCTGCGGCTTCTTTTGCATGTCGCAGCAGCAATCTTACTCTGGCTCCTTTAAAGAGGCACTTGATTCTCCTGGGCGGTAAGTTTCCGCAAATCAAGAAGTCAGAATGATAATCCATTGTCATGATCAGAAGGGAGGACATCTACATATGATTTGCAGGCTTCGCAGAACGGCCAGACTTCGCCAGCAGAAGAAATCGCGTTAATGAACACGTCAATCTTGCTGCCGCACACTGCACATTTGACGATCATCGACGCTAATTTGTTATCCTTTTTCAAGAAGGCTGAATCAACACCCATCGTGTGTCAACCCTTAGTAGTCTTCACGGGCATGAGGGGGGTACCGATTCTGTTTGCTGAAGACTTGGAAAGAGTAAGTCCTCTGAGTTTCTGAATGGCTAATGCGGGATCAACGCCCTTCGGGCAGACGAAACTGCACGACCCGGCGAAGTGGCACCGCCAAATTCCGTGTTCCTGATCTACGGCCTTCAGTCGTTGTATCGCACCCTCGTCTCGCGAATCGGCGACGTAACGGTAGGCTTGTCCGAGCGCTTGCGGTCCTATGAACTTCGAATCGTTCGCCATCGTTGGACATGCGGCATTACAGAGGCCACATTTTATGCAGTACGAGAATTGAAGAAATCTGTCCAGCTCACCACTATCCTGATAATATTCTGAATTGGATGTCTCCTGCTCCGCGACATTGCGTCGCAGAAGATATGGGGACACGGACTTGTGTTTATCGAAGAACCCGTGAAAGTCAGTCACTAGATCTCGCACGAGTGGGTAGTGATCAAGTGGCCCTACTGTGATAGTCTTCGCGTGGATTTCGTTGATTTGTGTGTAGCACGCCAGCCTTGGCAAACCATTGATGAGCATCCCGCATGAGCCACACGAGGCCATTCTGCATGAGAAACGAATCGCTATGGAATGATCGAAGCGTTCCTTTGCGCGCAGCAGCGCCTCGAGAACGGTCAATCCTAGTTCGTATGGTATGTCAAACTCCTGAAACGCCCGCCCCGTGTCAGTAGCCGGGTTCTCGCGTTGAACTCTCAGCTTGAATGTTTCTCCAACTCGCAATCAGTTAACCCCTCAGTAGTGTCGTTCGGTTGGCTGGTAACTGGTGATTGTCACAGGCGCGTAGTCAAGTCGCGGCTCCCCATCTGTGTAATACGCTAAAGTGTGCTTCAACCAATGTTCATCGTCCCTCTTCGGGTAGTCGGTGCGCGAATGGGCGCCTCGGGATTCTGTCCGGCTGAGGCCGCCGACCAAAATGATTTCGGACATTTCGAACATTGACTCCAACTCGAGCACGTTAATGAAGTTGCTATTGTATTCCTTCGCCTGATCTTCAACATGCCTGAAGGCTCTTTTGTGAAGTGCGCGCAATTCTCGCAATCCCTGCTCAAGGCCGGTTCCAGTTCGATAGACATGCGCGTACTTATCCATGATTGTTTGCGCCTGGTCTCGGATTTCGTAGGGATTTTCAGAACCGCTTCCGTGTAGAATTTCGTCAAAGATTCGCTTTTCATCTCGTGCGACGGATTGCATGTCTAAACTTCTTTTTGCTTGCGTCAATGCGTATTTCGCGGCACCTGCCCCGCTCTGTGCGCCAAACACAAGGCATTCGGCTGTTGAGTTCGCGCCGAGGCGGTTGGCTCCGTTTATGCTCACGCAGGCCGCCTCGCCTGAAGCCCAAAGTCCAGCTATCGGCGTTTCCGCGCTGACGTTTGTTTTTACCCCGCCCATCATGTAATGGCACACAGGACGTATCGGGAGAGGTTCGTTAATTGGATCTATTCCTTTGAATTTGAGCGCGATTTCCCGTATGCCAGAGAGCCGTTCGTTGATTTTTTCAGCGCCTAAGTGACGAAGATCGAGCAGCACATAATCCATCCCACTCGCGGCATCCTTGAGTCCCCGGCCTTCCAGAATTTCGGTCATGATCGCTCGTGATACGACATCACGTGAGGCGAGGTCCAACTTCTGGGGCGCGTACTTCTTCATGAACCTCTCGCCATCCTTGTTGATCAAGACGGCGCCGTCTCCGCGTGCACCTTCGGTGATCAGGATGCCTGACGGAATTAGTCCGGTGGGGTGGAATTGCACGAACTCCATGTCCATTATCGGTGCACCAGCACGGTAAGCCAATGACAGCCCATCCGGAGTTGAGGAGTAGCCGAATGTGGCAAATCTATACAACCTTCCGGCTCCGCCTGTGGCGATTATTCCCGCTTTAGCATTGAATGGGTGGAAGTCTCCGGTTTTCATGTCTATCGTTGTCAAGCCTCTGAACGTGCCATGGTCCACGATCAGTGATGTGACGAACCATTCTTGAAAGAATTGGATATTGTCGAACTTGCGGGTGGTGTCGTAGAGGGTTTG
>JBEKPE010000075.1:0-10668 GCA_049521055.1 Bathyarchaeia archaeon | reverse complement strand
AGAAATCGAATGGACGAATTAGAAATACGAGCGTCCAAAGAACCGCGGCAAGCACAAGCGAGAGCGATGCAAGTCTAAAATCCGAACGCAAGGGCCTAACCAAGGTTATGGAGCGAATGTCTTGATTGCCGCGTTTACATCACCGATAGGCATGATGATTGGCAAGTCAACCCCCGCTTTGCGATAATCCTTCAACCGCTCAACGCAACGATCCGGCTTACCCGTGAGGGTGAGAGCTTCTAGTACTTCGTCAGGCATGGCTTTGGCGGCCGCGGCGAGGTCTTTCTTGCGCCACGCTTCCTTAACGCCTTCAAGGTCCTTCTCATCCAAATCGTAGGGTTCGAATACCTCTGATCTGAAAACCTCAGCGACCTGGTAAACCAGAAAGTAGTACGATTTCGTTTCTCTCTCAGCCTTGGTTACATCATTGGAAACGTTAGCGAGTATGTACGAAGCAACATCTATGGCCTTGCCTGTTTTCTCGCCTTGCCTGACAGTTTCCACTTTCTGCGTGGTGACTTCAGGAGTCATTAAGGCGGGAGAGATTATGACACCGTCCGCTAGCCGTGACGACAACGCAAGTAATTGTGGCCCGAAGGTGGCAAGATAGATGGGCGGTTTCGCAGGTTTGATTTCCAGTTTGATGTCTTTAACTTTGTAGAATTCTCCATCCAGCGTAACGCTTTCGCCGTTCAGTAATCCATTCGTTATGGTCAAGAATTCTGTAATTCGCTTCAGCGGCCTGGTCTCTTTGACTGGAAAGACGTTCACGCCGATCTTCGGCAACCATGGGAAGCCCCCCAAGCCAACGCCCATGATCGCTCTTCCATGGGACATCTCGTTCAGGACTGCGAAAGTTGTGCTCGCTAACAATGGGTGTCTTGTTACAACGCTGACGCATCCGGAACCGAGTTTCAATTTCTTCGTGGCTGAAATGCAGCTTGAGAGGATCGTGACTCCGTCTCGGATGAAGGGGTGCTCGTGGACCCAGAGCGAATCGTAGTTGTTTTCCTCAGCGAGATGAGCATATCCGGCGATGGTGTCGGGGCTTAGGTTAGGGTTGAATCCGACACCGATTCGTTCCAATCAAAACACGAGTTCAACTTGGCGGGTTCAGATATAACTTCATCTCAACCAAAACTGAGTGCCTTCGGGAATCAGTCATTAAATATCTCACAAACTACACGTCCAACATCTGGTGAAAGATCCTTGACTCAATTCGAGGGGCAGCGATACATAGCCCTCGAAACGTTCAAGCGAAATGGGCAAGGAATCAAGACAGCTGTCTGGTTCATTGAGGATGGTGGGAGGTTGTATATCTGGACGCCTGCTACAACTGGCAAGGCAAGGCGTATTCGCAATAGTCCCAGAGTTCGCGTGATGCCCTCATCAGCGAGTGGCAAACCGAAAGGTGAATGGGTCGAGGCGAAAGCCCACATCCTTAATCCTCCCGACAACACTCACCCTGCTGAACTAATCAGAAAGAAATACGGACTCCAATTTTGGTTGATCAATTGGCTCCATGGGCGAGACCGTATTATAATAGAACTTGAGCCGGCTCCCTGACAAAATTCTTTGTGTTAAGAGCGCGGGTGAAGCGGAAACGTTACGGTTGGGCCTACCGAGTACATGTCACGTTTTTTGGACGTGTTCCTTCAATTGATCTATGGTAAACTTTAGGATCACAGCGTCCCCGATCTTGTCGATTGCTGAAACTGGTACACGGACTGTGGGGCTTCCGAAGGTGAATTTTTCACCAAAAATCATTCTTGCGGCGCTCCTCTCAAGTTTCAGTTCGAGGTCGGTTACAGTGTACGCCTGAAGGTCAATGACTTCATCAACCACGCTGCCTACTATCTTCATACCGGCCGCAAACACCTTGAGCCCATTGAGTTCGCTAGCTAACAATCAATTCGCCAGTTAGAGAGGGCGAAAACCCGAAATATTAGCATTTATCCGCATTGCACGAGTCTGAACTCTGGTCAAGCAACCATCAAGCGTGGGAGCTGAGATTGGGCCTATGTTCGTTTCGGGCCATATGCACAATTGCGTCGTACTACTACCACGATCAAGAGGCCGTCGAGAGGCCGGCGAGTGTTCGGGCCAGGTCTTTCTTTCCAGGTCAGCTAGTTGTTTAATGCTAACTTTCGGATATTCACACGTAGTTAGTTTGCTTGCACTAACGGCAACCCTGATCGTTCTTTTCTGACTTTAGTCACGATCGGAATGGGGGCGAGTTGAAAGCGCCGGGGTGGGATTTGAACCCCCGCAGTTACCGTGCGTGGCGCCGCGAGCAACAGATGCTTGTCGGAGGAGTCTTTCTCGTCATACACTAGTCTCAGGCTCTGCGTATCGCGCGGAAACAATCCGTCAAGTGAACAGTCGCTGCAGCTCGTTGTGGGTTGTTAAATGAAAGGTCTGCCTTTGTGAAGCGACCTTATGCGAGACCAGCGACAGACCTCAAGATCTCATGTGTACTCTTGTCCGGAAAGTGGGAGACGATGTTTAGGAGACTCGCCGCTGTAATAGTTCCCATGAGTTTTCCATCTAATACCACAAGAAGCCTCCTGGCTCCAGTCTGAGCCATCCGTGCTGCAATCTCTGAGAGTTCAGCGTCGGCGTTAACAGATGCTACAGGTGCACACATTATCTCATCTACTTTCACCTCCTTTGGGTTCAGGTTGGGGGCTACGACTCTTCTCACAATATCCCAATCCCTGATCAGTCCAACAGGTTCACCTTTTCTCATGACAAAGACGTTCCTAAGCGATTTCTCAATCATAACCCGAACAGCCGCTGAGACCGATGATCCAGACTCGACAAAGACAACGTCTTCTTGTAGAAGAGAAGCAACCGCGCGACTAATCTCCAAAGATTATCAATTAGATGAGTTAACTTTGCGAACGTATTTACGTGCTCTGTAAATGTCTTCTTCGAAGTTTCCTACCAGTCCTAACTTCCGATCCTCATTGATCGCGAAGACCTGATTGAGGGTAATTCGAAATTGCAAACCAGTGCTTCGGCGGCGACCTCCAATGAGCCGCGGTAATCTGGATTCTCTTTAGACACATTAATCCGTTGAAGGGAATACCGAAGCGTAGCGGGCGAGTTGGCACGGAGGAGAGGTGTGTCATGGCCGGTTAACCGTACCAAGGTCTTTCTAAGAGGGATCTCCTATTGAGTCCAAGAATCTGATGATCCCTGAGAAATCAGCCTCAGTAATCTCGCTCGTCTTCAATCCGGCCGTGATAGCGGCGTTCACATTCCTGATTCTGCTGTACCCCCTGCAAAACATCCAAACATTCCTCTTGCTAATGGCAACCTGTATCACATTTGGAACAATGGTTCCCCTTGTGATGATGTATCAACTCACAAAGCTCGGCCTCATTTCAGATTTCGATGTTTCAGAGAGGCAGGAACGGACAAGGCCGTTGGTTGGAGCAGCAGCCAGCTACCTCGCGGGCAGTGGCGTGTTATTGTTGTTGAGAGCTCCAACCATGATCGTCGCGTTGATGCTTTGCTACGCCTGCAATACGGTCATCATGATGCTCATTACGCTTAGATGGAAGATTAGCATTCATGCGTCAGGTGTCGCAGGTCCTGCGACCGCTCTAGTTTACAGCATGGGTGCATGGGCTGCTGTCTTCTTTATCCTGCTAATCCCTGTTGGGTGGGCGAGAGTGCAACTGAAGGCGCACACTCCTTGGCAGGTATTCGCGGGCGCACTAGTGACTGCAATCGCGACTTGGCTACAGTTGAAAATCTACTTCTCAGTTCTCTGAGGGGCCTGCCATCGAGAGGTACTTGCATTGACCGAATACCGGCGCAAAGCCGTCCATCTCTTAGCCTTACTCGTCCCGCTCGTCTGTGAACTAACCTCGAAACCTTTGGTGCTAACTGGGCTTTCCATAGTCACAATCGTGTATGTTCTGGGGGAGGTGCTGCGGCTCAAGGGCCGCGGCTTGCAGATTATCACCCCGTTCACTCTGAAGATGAGTCGGCCCGAAGAGAGAACAGGCTTCATCATACGGCCGGCGTATTTCGCAATCGGAATCATTCTGGCGTTGGTCCTCTATTCCACCGCGATAGCTTATGCTTCAATATGCATCGGCGCAGTCGGCGATTCCGCCGCGGCCATTGTAGGAGAGAGATTCGGCCACAGGCGAATAATTAGGCGAAAGACGATAGAGGGCTTTGCTGCAGGTCTGTCCGCTGCTTTCCTTGTAGCTTCTTTTCTGGTCCCCCCCTTCATAGGGCTACTAGGCGCGGTCGGTGCCATGATTATGGAACTTCTTGATGCGCCAGATGACAACCTCACAATGCCCATCATCGCGGGGGCGTTGATGACTCTCGCGACTCTAGCTTAACACGCGTAGATGATAATGTACACGAATGTGGGATTCGACTTAGAAGCACCTAGAAGGAGGCCGCTCGCCGGTTACTTCCCGGCCAGGATGAGCATGCCTTTGGCCAGCTCGTCTGGTTTCGTTATCATAGGCCAGTGCCCTGATTCTATGACCTCATGGGGACCGTCTAGCTTTCCCCACTTTCCTTTTAGGATTTCGTCGACGGGGTCGCCGCCGCCGGTGCAGAATATGTAGGCACTCTTCACCGTGTCAAAATTCTTTGAGAGGGTCACCGGATCGGTCGAGTGTTTCATGGGCCAGGGCGTCGCCATGGACAGCATCCATTCGCGGTCCGCACCCTGAACATCCTTTCCGATGTTGTCAAGGATTTCCTCGGTTAGAGGGATCGTCCACTCACCTGGCTTGAGACGCCCAAACTCGTTAGGATCGAAGCCCCCCTGTGGTGTTCTGACGTTCTTCTCCGGACGGTACGCGTCCAAGTAAAGAATCATCTTCACCCTGTCTGGCCCACGGTCTGCCACAGCTGCCACGACTTTGCCGGCGAAACTGTGTCCTACCAACACGAAATCGTCGAGGTCGTTGTACTTTATCACGTTCAGAACGTCTCGAACTGCGGTCTCTATGCCGACGTCTTTGGAAGCGAGGTGGACCCTTTCTCCCATCCCGGTCAAAGTGATGGCATGGACTTCGTGTCCGCTCTTCTCGAGCAGTGGAATGACCTTCTTCCAAGCCCACCCTCCCAACCAAGCACCTGGCACGAGCACAAACGTTGGCATCTCAAATTCGGCCTAGACCTGTAATTCACAAATATAATTCTCACCTCTCAATCTTCGATGTTGTCGAAGGCCCCGAATACTTGAGCAATCCTCACCAAGGTGTTGTTTTGATGATAACGTATTCTTCAGGGGAAGGTGAAAGCGCCGGGGGTGGGATTTGAACCCACGAGACCTTGCGGTCATCGGATTAGCAATCCGACGCCATACCAGGTTGCCAGATCAGGGTTAGGATCTCTTGGCTACCCCGGCAGCCGGCCGCTAGAGTCACCTGCTCTCTCATAAAATAGAGTTCTGTTCACTGTGGCGAATTGAGTAGATCGCCCTCTAGGCGCGGGCTGAGGCGATGGCTTTGAATAAACCCGTCTGTACGTATCAAACGAACTCTGCATGCGCCGTACCTTCAGAACATTGTTGCCAATTCTGGCATTTGCGGCCGTGTTCTGTTGCGCTAATGCTCAAATCTCAATCGCCGAAGCGGCGACTTATCCAACTGCGAAAGTGACCTCCGTTGACTATCCGCAAGTCGTTTCCCCAGATGCGTCGTTCCAAGTAAATATCCATGCAGAATATTCTGACAAATTCTTGGCCGACATTGGTATCTGGGACGCGGGAGCGGGGCTAATGGTTCAGAGCTTTACGCTAATCAGCCAGTTTACAGGCCCAGGTAACGTGACCTTCCAACTCTCTCTGACCGCCCCGTCAACAAGTGGGCAATGGAATCTCATTGCCATTAATCGGGTTTGGTGGCTGAATGCTTGGTATGAGGATCCTAACGGAGGATCCATGCCATTTACGGTGTCAGTGGAGAACCCATCAAACAATGTGACACTAACCTTAGGTTCTGTTGGAACCAGTGTGCAGATTGTGGTTGACAACGCCTCCTACCAGACTCGAAACGGATCATCTACCCCGCTCACATTACAACAAGGGCCGCATTCATTGCAGGCACCCCTGATCGTCCAGGGGGATGCGGGAGAACGGTATGTCTTCGTCGGTTGGAGTGACGGCGTTGACTCGGATCCGCGTCAAATGATCTTGACGCAACCAACCACGTTAACCGCGCTGTATCGGACGGAGTATTACTTGTCTGCTCAGTCGGATAAGGGACAAGTTGTCGGCGAAGGCTGGTATGAAAAGGGCTCGCAAGCTATAGTGGCCGTTACCCCAATAATCACTGTTCCATCTTTCTTTGGCTTGACAGACGAATATCGGTTCAACGGTTGGTCTGGGGACAGCAATTCAACAAACTACATCTTGACCCTGACAATGGATGGTCCAAAGCAGGTCAACGCTACTTGGATCGATGATGGCACCAAAATTGACCAAGCTGTTTTGGTCGATATTCTCCTCTTAGGCTGCCTCCTGTTGGGCGCCCGATTTGTCTTCGTTCGGTATCGGCACCGAGCGAGAGGGTCTCGTTCTCCAGTTCAAGGGGCTAGTCATACGACCAAATTCATTTGCTTGGGGTTGTTTCTGCTTATCGTCTCTATGGCGTTTCCCGTTGCTCTTGCTCAAATGCCTTCACAACCTAGGGCTTCTATCGTAAAGATTGGTGATGCTGAATGGTACTACTGGAACCGACCCGGTAGCGACACGTGTCTTCTTTGGCTTGGCGGCGGGATCCCGCAGGAAGCAGAACCGGGATCCTACGGCTATCTCATCAACCCGTTCGATTACGAGTCATTCGGAACAATGCGCTTCATCCAGGGCCTGGCGAGTTACTATTGTGTCCTAGCTTTGCAACAGGGGGCAACGGAAGGCTTCAATCCCGCGGCCAACCGAACCATCTACCAAGAACTCTTCACCCCGCAGACAAGCGTGATTGAAGAGGTGCACAAATGGATCATCGAGCAGGGCTATCGACATACTTTCGTAGTAGGTTACTCGGTGGGAGGCCAAGCCGCTACCGCAGAACTTACCCTCACTCATCCCCAAGAGTGGTCAACTCAAGACGGACTAATTCTAATCACAGTTCCCTTTGGCCAAGACGTGCTCAAGAACGCAAACGAGTTACGGACGAATCTATTCATAATCTATGGAGGAAATTTGCCTGATTACGAGGCCACCGGCAGTCAGTACTTCAACAGCACCTCACCCGAGGGGCTAGTTGGGACGCAGCATTCTCACAAAGAATTCCACGTGATCGCAGATGTTGGACACGAAGTTTGGACAATCCGTGCCACAGGCGCTTATGACACCCGTGCCCTTAATCTGATTGTCGGGTTCATTGAAAGATCGAAAGTGCTTCAACTCACAACCAGACTAGATTCAGACGTAAGCAATTCCACAGAAACCGCGACAGCTCAGATAATGTCGGTGCGGGCACCAAAGAAGGTGGCTGAAGGTGACGCTTTCATCGTCGACTGCAATCTAACATTGACCCCTCCCGCCAGCCAAAGGATTCTTGCCGCCTATGACACGAATCAGAGATTGCTTCTGAGCATAACCGCGTTAGCGAATAACAGCGGAATGGTTCCCATGGTAATTCCGCCAATCTTGAACAGCACCGAATCATCCATCTCCATCATCGTTCTTCAGAACTCCAACGGCCACTGGTCACAAGCGTCCAACGTATATTCCGTAAATGTAGCAGTTACTAATCTTGTAACCGTGACCATCGACTCCTCTGTCCCAGGTATGGGATTCTCATTCGACGGCACCCAGTTCGCCACAAATTCCAGTGGCTTAGCGAAAATTCATACTACCCCAGGCCAGCACACGATACAGAT
This sequence comes from Bathyarchaeia archaeon, assembly GCA_049521055.1. Lineage (GTDB taxonomy): Archaea > Thermoproteota > Bathyarchaeia > 40CM-2-53-6 > 40CM-2-53-6 > FEN-987. The sequence continues at coordinate 2,796 of JBEKPE010000075.1, read as the reverse complement.
CCAACCGTTCATTTACTTGAGCAACGCCTCAAGATTCCATTTCACAGGTTGGGAAGACTCAGCTAACGCCACCTCGAGGCAACTAAACCTCGACGAAGACACCACCCTCAACACCATTTACACTCAACAATACCTCGTACAAGTCAGTTCGCCATACGGACAGACCGCAGGTTCGGGATGGTACGATGCAAACTCATTAGCCACAGTCCTGGTTCAACCGCCAATGCTCAACGAGCCGCCAGTTCTCTTCTCGAATTGGACAACCGGAATGAATGAATCACAAGTGAGAACCATAATCCACGTAGACTCACCAACAATGGTTCAAGCCGTGTGGAATAGCACAATTAGCTCCCAAGAATTCACAAACCCGTGGCAAAGCCCATGGTTAATTCTTTCCGCTCTGGCTTTCATTATTCTCCTTGTCCTGAATCTCAAGACCCGCACAAAGCGTAGGTATGTCTGAGTTGAGAAGGATGAGCAAACATACGTGGTGTATTGCTTGAAGAAGCGTGCCCGCGTCGATATTTACGCGGATATCATGGAAGTGCTGAAGCATCGACCCGAGGGAGCTCTAGTGACAAGAATATCCTACGGAGCAGGTCTTCCGCTCGATCGAGTGAAACCCATGCTCGAAGCCTTGGCAAACTTCGGTCTGCTTTCCATGCGCGTTTCGGGTGAAAGTCGATTCTACCACATAACCCGAAGAGGATTAGAATTCCTCGATGCTTACCGGAAAGTCCAGGGTTTCATGACGTACTTGGGAAGCGACCAGCAATGAATCACATTGTGTAGTCACATTTTGTGACCACCCTCTGTCATTACGTAACGTGCCCTGACCTTTAATTCACGAAATTCATAGGAACCTTCTGTGATTGAAATGTTCCGAACTAAGATGTTTGATTGGACAAGAACTCTGTGCCTCGTCTCGAACGCATGGAGTCAGGTCAAGGCACATAACGTATACGCCCATAAGACGAACCCTCTGAAACTGCTCGAACGCAAGGACCGGGAAGCCCTACAGCGAATTGAATTTAGGCGCGAAATGGCTATTGCATACACGCCAAGAATACAGCAAGCCTTACACTAGAAAGAAAAGGGGAAACTAACCACGCCTGATGTAGCGGTTGCACGCCGATCAAAGGCAACTCTCGGTCACGTTGACGGTGACCTCGAAGTCGAGAGGGATGCCGTAGTCTACGCGGAAGACAAGCTCGTAACCGTAGACGGGCGTGTGGAAACCGAAGGGCCTGTAGTCTTTGAAGGTGGACTTAAGGCCTCAGAGTTGCACGGCCGCGACGGTGACCTCGACATACGCGGGAATCTAGAGATTCAAGATAGTATCCACATCTCGGACGGCAGCCTACACGTGTCAGGATCGCTCTCAGCTGCCGACATCGACGTCGACCGCCACCTCGAGGTCCTAGGCGCACTAACCGCAGCACACCTACAGACCGGGAGCCGAATTGCAATTCACGGCCCGTTAAAGGCCGAGTCCGTCGAGGTAGGGGGGTCTTTGGAAGCGTCAGAAAGCGCGGATGTGGACGAAATAGACGTCGGGGGCTCTGTGCGAATTACAAAACAAGTAAACGCTGAGTCAATAGACGTGGGGGGCTCGGTCGTCGTGGGAGGGGGAAAAGTTACCGAGGATATCGATGTCGGGGGAAGCTTCGAATCCACTGGACCGCTCGAATTCAACGAAATAGATGTGGGCGGATCCGTGCGACTGAAGGGGAATTGCTCCGGGAGAAGAATAGACGTTGGCGGCGTTTTCAATGTTTCAGGCAACTTGAAGTTCGAAGAGATTGACGTTGGTGGTAAGGTAGACATCGAAGGCGACGCCGATGGCGAGGAAATTGATGTTGGAGGCGTCCTGCAGGTAAGCGGCAACCTAACCCTAAGCGACGGTTTAGAGGTGGGAGGGAGGTGCAAAATCGACAAGGTTCTGAACGCAGCACGGGTAGAAATCGGCGGATCCCTCGAGGCAGACACCGTGAACGTCAAAGACATTGAAATTGGCGGCGCCATCTCAACCAAGAACGGTGTCAAAGCAGAGTCTATAGTAATTGGTGATCGCGGCAGAGTGAGGGGACCACTAAACGCCGACAGCGTAAGAATAGGTGAGCGGGCTGATGTTGAAGCACTCTACGGCAAGACCATAGTTTTGGAGGAGAGGAGCAGGGCAACAATGATTCATGGAGTTGACGTTCGCATAGAACCTGGCTGCAGAATTCTGGGTGAAGTGCTGTACTCGGGTTCCCTTGACGCAGAGGAGGGTGTATTGTTTACAGTCTCACCCAAGAAAGTAGACTCGTTACCGACAGAATCGGCGTGATTGCTCAGCCAGTTGGTTGAGCCTTATCGTCTTTCTTATTCTGCTCTACAGTCGGCGTGGTCGGTTTTGGTGGTTCCTGCGTGGTCGCCGCTTGTGAGGATTGCGTTTGTGAAGGCTGCGTTGGAGAAGTCGGCTTGACTGTGACCGGTGCCGGAGGTGACGCCGGCCGTGGTGTAGTAGGGCTTGGTTTGACGGCGGAGGGTACAGGTGGTTTTGCTAGGGTGATAGGTTTTGGTGGTGGGGCAGGCGGTGTGTATTTCAGGCCAAGGTATTCGTAGAGGATTTGAATTCCCTCTTCTTGCGTTGAGATGTATATTTGGTAGGGGCCGTGTAGGTCGGTTGCGATTTTTGCGATTCCGTCTGGTTCAAACCCAAAGTTTGCTGTGAACTTTGTCCAGCCACTCATGTTTTTGATTATGACATGGCTTATGCCGTTCCACAGGATCTCTGCAATCGGTCGTGGT
>JBEKPE010000074.1:0-10686 GCA_049521055.1 Bathyarchaeia archaeon | reverse complement strand
CCCTCCGACTAGGTTCTCAGCTGCGAAATTGATCGGACGCGACAAAGAATACAACCTGCTGTTGGATTCATTCAGACTACACGTCCTAAAGCACCCAATGCTCCGAAGATGGTTCGACAGGGACGAGCTTCCGAAAGCGATTTGCCTCACTGGCGAAAGTGGCACTGGGAAAACGTTTCTGACGATGGTTTCGTTGAAACAGATGCTGCTTGAGGCTCACAAGAACGGAATATTCCTGTCGCCTATCATAATCAAGGGATCAGACGTATTCTCCGAGTACTACGGTAGAAGCACTAAGCAATTAGGGAAACTTCTGGAGCAAGCGGTCTCGACCCCTTCCGTTGTCTACATTGATGAGTTCCAGAGCTTCGGAAGAAAAGTTCGTGGCGACACAGGAACTGAGCTAGAGGACACGAGGGTACAGGACGAAATAAACCGTTGGCTGGATAAAATCACCACTAATGAAGCACGAACGCTCGTAATAGTCGCCACGAACTCTTACGAGCAAACTCGCGAAGACATCCGCCGTCGGCTCACGCGTGTCGACTTGGACTCAGGGGTGACGAGGGAGATGCTGCTCGCGATTGTTGAGGATAGGCTTGCCGCCGAGAGCTGGAGGGGCATTTCGTCAATGGAGATCCTCGAGGTTCTGGAACGAGAAGCAGCTCTACGGAGACACGGTTCGATCACACCCAACGATATACTCGGAGTATTTCGAGAGGTGAAGCGAGCGAAAGAAGTGCCCCTACTGGAGACGATTAGGCGCTCGATGCCAGGTCCATTATCGAAGTGGACTAAACCAATTTACAAAGTAGGCTTGGATGATTTCGCGCAAGCCGCACATTCCATGAAGTTCTATGTGGAGCGAGAAAAATCACGAGAGATCACCGACGCAGTCTACTTGGTCAGTCCGAAAGTTTCAAGAAATGAGATCGGCGGACTGCATGACATCAGAGACAAGGTTCTGAACCATATCTCGCTTGCGTTCAGCCGAAAGATGTCTGAACTCGGATATGCATCAAACTGCAGATTCCTGCTCTTCGGGCCACCCGGCACCGGGAAGACCCTACTCGCTTTAGCCGCGGCCGCGGAGAACAAGGTCGCTTTCATTAAAGTAAGGGGTGGCGAACTAATGAGCGGGGCGGCGTACATTGGGGAGCCTGAGAAGCGAATCAAGGACCTCTTTGCTCTAGCGAGGCAGCGGAGTCCATGCATACTCTTTCTTGACGAAGCCGACGCAATCTTCTGGGGAGCAGATCCGACGGGAAACAAGATTCTCGCGCAGGTGAAAGCTGAGTTAAGTGAAATCAAACCCGACGAAGGAATCGTCGTGATCGCTGCATCCAACAAAGAAAACCTCATCGATCAGGCAACGAGGGACAGGTTTGAACCAAACGTCTACTACGTCCACCCACCATTGAATGATCGGGAGTGGAATGAGGTCGTCGAGATTCACTTACGAAGATTCGACCGTTTCATCCATCCCGAAGTCGACGCCTCCAAAATTACCCGTCTCTTCAGAATGCAACGAATCCTCAGCCCCAGGGCCGCATCTGAAACAATAGCCGAATCCCACAGGCTTTGGGCATCGGAGATAAGCGCGGCCTACGAACTACGCGCGACTAAGAACGATGGAGAAAGAGTCGGGATGGAGGAGAAGTACGCTGCCGACCTAGCTAGGCTTCGCGACGTGTTTCAACTTGATGGCTCAGAACGCCCTCCGTCCTTGGATGAACTTAGCGAGAACAACTATCCTATTCGCCTATACCACTTCGAAAAGGCAATTCAGGGCTTGGAGTCGAACCAGACCAGGCAGAGAAGAGAGATGGAAGAAGCATTAATCCTCACCCAACCGACACCGGGCGCATCGTTTGGATTATACGCGACTGAGGATGGTAGCGGAGGCGTAATTACCGTTCAATGCTCAGTTAGACCCCTGATTCAGAGCGAACGGCAAGTCTCGGTGACCGGGAACGCCACTTCCGCGGTTGTGGGGCAGGTGGTCGTTTCTGATGACTCGGTGCTCCAAAGTGCAGAGAACGCCACGGAGGCAATCAGCTCACTCCTATGGGCCAACTCCCAGGTGGACCTTAGCCGACTACACGTTCACTTCCAAATCAGAAGTATACTCGAGGGCGCTCCTGGGCAAGGCGTTTCGGGGCCTAGCGCAGGGTTAGCGATGGTATTAGCTCTACTTTCCGAGTTAGCGGGACTCCCGATCTCGCCTACGATCGTTGCAACTGGAACAATCGGTGTTAAGCTTGATGTTGACGCCGTGGGTGGCTTAGGCGGTTACGGGACGCAGACTGGAAAGATCGTCGGAATCCTGAAATCTCAACGAGTTCATGTGACGGATCTGGTTTTACCCGTCGCAAACTTCCAAGCCGCGAAAGACGAGATGCGGATACTAGGGGAGGAAGGGGTTTGCGTTCACCCAGTCTCGGACGTCTTAGAATGTTTGAACATAATCTTCCGTATGAATAAGGAAGAATTGGTGGGAAATGTAAAGAAAAGGGTTGAGACGGCTCGGCAGCCAAGTCAGTCGAGCTAGATATCGAGTTTGAGGGCTTCCTTTAGGCCCTTGTATCGGTTTCTGACTGTTACCTCGGTGACGTTAGCTACTTCAGCTATCTCTTTCTGGGTTTTCTTCTCGCCTTCGAGAACGCACGCCACGTATAGCGAAGCCGCTGCCAACCCCATCGGGTCTTTGCCCGCGACTATGCCTTTTCGCTTTGCCTCGTTAATTATCCGAATCGCACGCTGCTGTGTAGGCATTGAGATTTCGACTTTCGTGGCTATCTTCGAGATGCATTTCACCGGATCCTCAACAGGCATACGAAGGTCAAGTTCTCTGACTAGGAGTCGGTAGCATCTTGCAACGTCCTTCTTGCGGATTCTGCTCGCTGCGGATACATCTTTGAGTGTTCTGGGCGTTTCGGACATTCGGCATGCGGCGTAGAGTGAAGCGGCGGCTATGGCGGCGATTGAACGTCCTCTGACCAAGCCGTTGTCGAGGGCTTTGCGGTAGACGATTGCAGCCCGTTCTTTGATGGAAGCGGGTATGTGGAGCATGTCGGTTAGGCGGTCGAGTTCTGCCATCGCTTGCGCCAGGTTTCTGTCGGCTGAGGAGTGGACTCGGGTTCGTATCTGCCATTTCCTAAGGCGGAGCATTTCGAGCCTGGTCGCTAGGGGCAGTTGTCGGCCGTACGCGTCCCGGTTCACCCGATCGATTACGGTTGATAATCCTTTGTCGTGAATAGAGAATGATGTGGGAATACCAACGCGACCTCGTTCATCTTTCTCCTCTTTCGTGAAGGCACGCCATTCGGGCCCTGTGTTAAGGGAGTGTTCGCTTATGACTAGGCCACAATTATGGCAACTGATCTCGCCAACGTCATAATCTTCTACAAGGTTTGTGCTGCCGCATTCAGGGCAGTTAGTTAGCTTTCCAACTTTTCTTGTCGTTGCGCTTGTACTCATTTCATTTCACTTTTTTCGATGCTAGACGCTCGGACCATCCATCCCTCCAGTAGAACGCCGGTCGTTCTGCTCGAGAAACACGTCATCCGGCCCGAAATCTATAATAACTACCCACGGACCGTATAAAAAGCTTGTGTCGGATTTTAGCATTTCTCCGGTAGAACCGCCACCGGCAGTAGGTGTTTTTCACATTTTGGCGTCTACCTTGCCGAAAGTCATGGAGTAAGCTCGAATTTGCCCCCGATGAGGCAGATGCCCATGAAATGGGGGGGTTGGGTTCTAGAATGAGTCCAGTTGTCGCCGGAAGTAGACATTGCCAGATTCCCTTCTTACGAACCTGCCGTAGCGACCGCATTCGGAGACGAGCATGGGTTGCTGGTCGTCGGGCGAGGTGATCACTTCAATGTTCACGAGCCGGTATCTTGGTGGCTCCGGGTCTTGCCCAAACGTATGCCGGAAATCCTCAATCGTCATCTCAGGCGCTAACTGATCCTGCGTGTCGATTATGACGGCGATCCTCCTAATCGGGACTTTGATGACGATTTCAGCCGGCAAGGGGTCCGTTCTCCGATCTTCCGCGCTTTGACAGAACCTCTAACCAGGGATTGTTGCTAAAGTAAGAAGGCAGTGCCCCTAGGGACCCCCCCCTAGGGGGGGGTGGGTCGGCTTGGTTGAAGTAAGAGTGTAGAGCCTCGTCTTGGTTGATATTTGGGGCGAATACGGGTTCAGCAGGAACCGGCTGGGGGGGCTGAGAAAGTTGGGGCAAGAACCCGCCACCGTTCCGTGGGGTTTCGTGTAAGTTCTTGAGGTCGTCGCGGAGTTGGGTCATGTTTCGTTCCATTTCAAAATACATCGACTTCAGAGTCGCAAGCTCGCTCACGAGGCCCGGATCCTGTGCGGGCTGGGCTGTTTGTGGCCGCGTTGCTTGTAGTGGTTGTGGTGCCACTGCTTCATCGATCCTTCGCTCATCAAAGAACAGCAGCCCTATTCCGTGCGCTCGGAATATGGAGGCGTCTATTGTTGCGCCCAATAGCCTAGGCGCAGCGAGGTAGACAGTTTGACATGAATTCCGGAGGGAGGATAGCTTCAGGACTGTGTCGATGATCGAGTTTCGTTGAGCCAAATCCTGCGGTTTCAACACCATAACATGAACGTTGTCTGCGCCGACGAGAAATGAGAGACCCGGCTGCTTCGGATCAGGGTTGGGGGTTTGCTGCGCTCCCATCGCGAGAAAGTAGTGGAGAATTCTTTCTTCAACCGGAAGGCTAGTTTGAAACCCTCATCCACCCCTCCAACCGTTGCCAATCCCATTCATAATTCTCCGGCACAGCGAAACCGTAGATTATGCACCCATGCCAAACCGAAAACTGCGGCGAACTGGTCATCTTGACTGAAACATTCTTGATACCGCGATCCCGTAGCAGAAGACGCACCTTCGTGGGAGCGTCGACTGCGATATCTTCCAACTTGGGCGGCACGACCCAGCTGAAATTTCCACCCGACAAGAGAACTTCGCGGTAGAGCATGGGCTGCAGCTCAACTGGACACCGTTCGACTGAAGCGATTATCGCCTCACCGAAATCCAGCATACCCCTGAAGATCGTGTCGCCCATCTTGACATCCTTCGGCCTTGGCATTCCTCGGCTGAAGTAGCTCTCGAAGATCTCATGGTTGGGATTGAAGACATACTCACCGATGAGGAACCTTGACCACGAATCCTTCTCAAGATCTATCTCGACACGTGTACCGGGAATTTTGTACTTCGCCCTGGCTTTCCGCGGAGACTTCTTTGCATCGGCGATTGCGCTGTCCAAGTTTCCGGGGACTAGGCCGATGTTTTCCTTGACCTTCCTAACTACGGCTTCCTCATTTGCTAGGTCGCCATATCCAGTATCTTTCAGGATCTCTGAGGTTATCGCGTTCGCGTCCCCGCCGCCGCGGTTCAACGCTACCTGTGCCGCTCGGATGGGATATTTCGAAATCGGGCAGACTTGGCTGTTCCCATGGCCGGATTCGATAACCACACATGTAGTGACTCCATGCCCAATCGCGACGGCGAACGGTTGTGGGATGACTGTGACTGCCTTGATCCTTCCATGGTTATTCTGCTGGAATAAACCCAGCAGCCTTTCGTACATGTAGCGGGGGGAAACTGAGGACAGGGACGCGACTACATAGTATCCTTGAAACCCGTTATTTGATTCAGGTTTGAAGGCGTCTAGGCTGTAGGAGGATAGGCTGCTTACTACTCGCCAGGCTTGGTCGTCGCTTTTGTCGATCATGCCGTTACGCATGGGGTAGATTAGTCGACTTGACAAATCCTCGGCTGATTGCAGGTAGAGCGGCACATCGTCCCCCACAATTATGTCGGAGGTTGGTTCAAAGGCCTTGTACATAACGGAGCTCTTGTCAGGGAAGTAGCCGCGGTTGTTTACAATTCGTGGATTTTCGCCGAGGGTTATTGGGCCAAATTTGAAGTCGCTTGTGCCGAAGTCCATGGCGAAGGTATAGTGGCTTCGATAGTTGTCGCCGCTCATATCAGTGCAGCTCCTTCAATTACCAGCTTCTTACCATCAATTCGAACGACGACTTCCTGGTCAGGGCTGAAGGGGAACAGGGAGTCTTTGACGACGTCCGCAGGTATGTATAAAATTCCAGTCTTGCTCCGGTCGCCTCGGCTGGGGAGAATGATTTTCGCAGATCCTTCAAGCAACAGCCAATTCACCATTCAAACTGTAATGCGAAGCAGCATACGAAAATTCGCGATATAACCCAGCCAGGGCGCGCGGCGTCATCTGAGCTGAGTGAAACTGAAATAGCGAAAATTCGCACCGTCAACACAGGAGAACACCGTCCTTGAGGCCTAAGTTTGACAGCCAAATGTCGATGAAAAGTATCTCTTCAACCTAGTCCTCAAATACACCTCGGAAGGGTAATCTGGTTCAGAAATTGGTTCTAGTCATCCCAGCCGATCAGCTTCAGTACACAATCAACCACGCAAGAAGTGCATACCCAGAGGAATGTTGCGGATTCCTAATTGGCTTGAAGTCGGACGCGAGGCGGGTGCACCGCGCCTATGCAGCTCAGAATGTGGCTACGCCATCGAAACGTCGACGGTATAACATTGACCCACTTGAGTTAGTTCGTGCCGATGAAGACGCGCGAAGATCTAACCTCGACTTGATCGGCGTCTACCATTCCCACCCCGACGCCCCAATGGAGCCATCCCAACTCGACCTAGAGCATGCTTGGCCTAACTTCACGTATCTAATATTATCACTCCAAAATGGAGAACCCCGCGATTTTGCAGCGTGGATACTAACAGAGGACAGAACCGCGTTCGACCGAGACGAAATCCGGATTGCGTAACGCTTCGGGACCGTTTAGATTGTCAAGGGAATGAGACGGACTCTTCGGTTTCGACTGATATCATGATTTGATTCCTTTCGGCCAATGGCTTCAATGTCTCCTCTACCCTAGTCTTTTCAAGCGTCGGTCCTTCGTAGGTTGTCGAAAATTGTTTTCCAGGAACCAATACCGATCGAACTTGTTTCTTCAAACCAACGGCTTCCATCGCTAAGTCAACCTGCTGTAGCGCTTCCACCGGGAATTTTGAACCGCTCGCAGACAAATTCACAATTGCAAGCAACGAGTTTCACCTACCTCCCGCTTTACGAAATGATAAAGGCTGCCCCGCTGCGCGTTTTGCAATCGGAAATGGATTCGTTAACCCCGTTTCAGTGAAAAGATCAGATCAAGATCCTGATGCAACGATGAGGCGATTGGTCCAATAGCTTCGTGGCAAAGGAAAAGAGAAGAGGGTGGGTGAGGGTTCAGCTTGGTTCTACCGGGTCGTGGGTTGCGGGTTAGTAGTAGTAATAGGTGTATGGCCACGGCCAAGCGTAGGTGTATGGGTAGGCCATTGCTGGGTACTCAACCACAGGAACCTTGATGGTTCTCATGGATCCAACTTCACCTCTCAACCCAACCTTGCCTCTGACGAGTATAGCGATTGGTGTAGCTTTTCCACCCCGGCCTAGGGAATTCTACATTTTCCATGGCCCGTGGAAGAGACGAGAGATCCATCAATTAGGGAGTGATGCCATTAGAAAGCATCATTCAAGCGAATTCACTCAAAACTAATGCGACAACAGATTGGACTAGTCATCCGAAGAGCAGAACGGAAATAAGCTAACTCAACCGCGTATCATCGCCTCCATCGGGCTACTCGGTCCCGGTCATTTCAAATTGAAATCGCAGTGTACGCAGGGGGCATACTGTGCCGATCCGCACAAAGAGCAAGGATTGCAGACACGGTTCCACCAGTTGTAGCAATTGCTGCATCGTGTCTCTTGGTCTTCGCAGGAGGTCTCCGCGGTGTCTCGGCGTACCGGGGCGTCTATGGTGATTGCATGTGCGCTAGGTTGAGGTGGGGATATCATTCTTTTCGACGCTTCAGGGTAACCGCGCCGTAGTAATTTTGATGGTGTATTACATTTAAGGATTATGAAGTAATACTTTGAACACACGCGCATCGTCTGCATATGCGCGCGATTTCGTCTGCGGAAATCCAATTGTTGTACGTGCGTAGAAGTCTTCGGATAGGGCGTGTGGTTGTTCGCTTCACCCTCAAATTTTGAATCCAAAAAGGATCACTACGCCCAAGGCAATAACCACGCAATTACCAAGAGTAAATGTAACCGCCTGGACCTTTGCCGAGAGCCGCTTGTGACCAAATCCGCAGACCGAAGCGATGAGTGTCTGCCAGGAAAGTGACGCGAGGAATGTTCCCATAACGAAAATCATCACGTCCATCGGTGCTGTTATGATGCTGAAACGTAATCCTAAGGTCAACGATGTGAAGTACGTGATAGTTAGCGGGTTGAAGAGCGTGAGCCCAAAGAACGTGGCGTACGTCCTTAAACAGCCATTCGAAGCATCGCTGGTGGTTCGTTGCTTATTTCTCCCGGATCTTCTTTCTTGATAGAACATCCAGAGTCCGATCGCTATCAACGCTGACGCGCTCACATATTGAATTATGGAGGAGATGGGTTTGAGAACCTCAACTAGGAACGTGCCTGCCACTCCGGCCAGAGTTGCGTAGATTAGATCGGCTGATGCGGCTCCCAAACCTGCAAAGAAAGCCAATCTGAACCCTCGACGGATCCCAACCTCAACTATCAGGATACCGATCGGACCTACGGGGATGGCAATACCATAACCCGCAATCAACCCTTGCAGAAAAATATCGAGGTTCATCTTCCACGTCACAGTTTTGTTCCGTGCCGCTAAATGAAGATGATACGCGGAAAATAATTAGAATTAGTTAACTACGTGATCTAGAGCTATCGAAAAGGAAGGTTAGGGAATTGGTTTCACTCAAAACTGTGAGGCGAATCGGTGCGGCCGCTCTGTTTGTCCCAGGCCTCGACCACCTGATCTCGCCCACCCTCACGATGGTATTCGCGCCAACAATAATGGAGACCATGTTTGGTCAAGGTTTTGTCGCTGCCACGATCTTCTTCATCGTGCTCGGACTATTCCAACTCACGTGGACTTGGGTTCTTCTCAAATCGAACAGTTCTTCGCTCCTTGCGTTGGGAGTCCTTGGCAACCTGGTCTCCATTCTCATCTACTTCATATCGGCAAGTGGTGTGACGATTTTCGGCGTTCCTCCACAGCGACTGATACCATTTGGCGTCCTCATCAAGGCTTTGGAAGCGGTCTTTGTCCTCGCGTCAGTATGCGTGCTGAAAGCAGCTCGTTCTAAGAATTGACAGACCTGTATAACATATGCTAGACGTGGCAAGTGGGAAGGGCATCACGGTCTATTGATTCTCGTAACGGGATCCTCGTTTTCGGAAGATAGGATTCTCGAGAAAGCCAAAACGCCTTGAACTTGAAGACTTGAACGAAAACGCAAACCACACGCCGGGAAGAAAGAAGTCTCCAAGACCGTCACCACAAACTAACAAGGACCGTGGAGAGAATAGGCGCACTAGGATACGGTAGTTGTTGGTAGCCCGGGGGAGATTCGAATTCGGGGCCAATTTTGGTGTCTCCCGTCGGCAGGTCTCTCCTCGGTGAGGGGATCCAGAGCCGTCTAGTGGCAGGTTTCTGGCGCCAATGCTATGCATAGTCCCATGTGCGTGGTTTGACCACTACACCACCGGGCTACCGAGTGCAAAGCCAACCTTCGGTGGGTATCTTAACATTTCGTTGGACTAGAGTGAGTTAATTGAGAATAAACTTCAACAGAATAGGACAACATTAGAATAGATCGTAGGTTGCCTTCATACTGATTACTGTTGAAACGATCGGGGTCATTCTCGTTGCAATTGACGTTAACGGCTGTAAATGCGGCTTTGTACGCGGGGATAGGCGCTTTGTGGACAGTTTTTCCAATAATGATCTTTGGAGTTAGGTTTTGGCCACAAGTTTTCGCACCCGCCGCCTTCAGCATACTGTTTGGGCCGTGGGTTGGAGGGGTAGGCGCCGCGATTGGGATATTCCTCGCCGACGTCATCTATGGGCACCATGATGCACTCCTAAGCCTCCTCGTTGGAGTTCCATCGAATTTCGTTGGATTCTTCGTGATAGGGTGGCTCACGAACCATGAATGGAAGGGAGTAGCTAGACGCACTTTAGTTTCCTTGAGCTTGGTGATTCAACCACTCTACGCTGTGGCCTTGGTTCTCGGATTGTATTTTCTTTTCGGAGCGTCCACGATTGGGTCACCGACTTCGTACCTAGGGCTTGCAGGATTAGTGGTCGTCCTCGCCATTATCTTCCTCATAGTCGTACGGAACAAATGGGCAGACTTTGAGGTTGCTGCTTCAATCGGCCTCGCCATTGGCACGGCGATAATCGGCATGGGGATCGTCGTCTACAGCGCAATCTTCGGCCTTCCGGTGGCGGTCGGCCTCGGTACCAAGCCTCTGGGAGGCGCATTTGTTTACCTTGTCGCGGCTTCAAGCTATTTCACCGAGATTCCGTTCATGGTCATATTGACTCCACCAGTAGCTGCAGCCTGTCGAGCAGCCTTTCCCAGCCTCCGAGCCATTGAACGAGGAACCCAGAAGCATTAACGCCGCCGGCGAAACGGTTGCGGGTTTCGGAAGCGTTCTGCCCGGCTGGGATCTCTAGCTTCTTCGAAGTATGCAACTTGGATTCATCCGGCAATCCACTGACTGATCCAGCGAGGAT
>JBEKPE010000073.1:0-10743 GCA_049521055.1 Bathyarchaeia archaeon | reverse complement strand
CCGTTTGCGATCGGTAATGTCACGTGATATTCCGAGAACAGCAGTCGTTTCGCTTCCTGTTTTTAGAGGGATCCAATCCTCATCCCTCCAGGAAACGGCGCCCCGAAACGACAATTCATTTTCAGCATGGATCGGTTTACCAGTTTGAAAGACCGTTGAAACCGGACCAGCCAGACTCTTCGCCATTCTAGGTGGGAAGAGATCTGACGCCTTCTTTCCAACAACCTCCTCTGGAGCGAGTCCAAAGTGTTCCAGTCCACTTCTATTCATGTACTGAACACTCGTGTCCCGTCTGACAATGAAGATAATGTCCGGGGTTGAGTCGGCTAGGGTACGATAGAGTCGCTCACTCTCCAGCAGTTTCCCTTCCAAATGTCTGCGTTCGGTGATATCTCGGGCAATTGTTGAAACTCCAACTATTGCACGAGTGGAATCTAGGATCGGGGAAACTGCCAAGGAGACTTCTATGATCTTACCGTCTTTTCGGATGCGGTTGGTTTCGTAGTGTTGGACTCTTTCTCCGCGCTTGACTCTCTCAAGTATCTGCTCCAACTCATCGGGACGATCAGGCGGGATGAGAATAGAGACGGACTCACTCTTTGCTTCCGCGGCAGAGTAACCGTAAAGATTCTCTGCACCCCGGTTCCAGCTCGTAATAACCCCATCCAATGTCTTGCCGATAATGGCATCATCCGAGGAGTCGACAATTGCAGCCAGATCGGACTTGAGTTCATCAGCGTGCTTCCTGTCGGCGATGTCTCGAGCAATCACACATGTCCTTTCGCGGCCGTATTGATCTTTGAAAGTGCTGGTGGTCACTTCTGCGGGGAATCTTGTTCCATCCTTACGTTTGAGAGTCAGTTCTCCAGCAAACCCGCCCGTACGCGTCCTTTCCTCTAGGACAGCGTGAAGTTTGGGGTCTGTTGGATCGATCACACCATCTCTCCCGACTGTGCACATTTCTTCTCGGGTTCCACCCCACATACGGCATGCTGCAGGGTTCGCGTCAAGGATACTGCCATCAGGAGTGGTGAGCAGGATTCCGTCGGTGCTACTTTCGAACAGTGAGCGATACCGATCTTCACTCTCCCTCAACAGTGGGAGAGAGAGAAACTTTCGACCCAACTTGTCCGGAGCTATGCGCTGCGCCAGCCCGTAGTATATAGTATATAGTTGAACTTACAGTTTACGACGCAATATCCAAAAACGAAACGGCTGCAGCTTCGAAACCGCAGCCACATCGACTGTCTTTATTCATTCTCAAATGGGAAGATTGTGATCAAATTTCCTTATGGTTGTATGTTATTGGCAAACTGCATACAACATGAAGCCTCATATCTGCAGATACGTGGATTCTGTCATCGTCTAGGATGGCTCACAAACCACGCCTCGTTTTGTCGAGCCACGCACCAGCAGACATGATTGTCACGTGCTGGCATTTGTGCTTCTGGTCTCGAAGCCGCCAAAAGTACCCGGCGCGTCAAAGCAAACGGGAATGATGAGTCCATTAAGTGCGGAGTGCCCTTCAGCCGGCGCGATGACGTTTCGACGGGCAGACTGATTCATCATCTCCCGTCGACCACCCCGATTTGGCATGGATTCAACACTAAAAAGCGGCTGAATCCTTTAAGGTTCGGAGCGTCTTACACACGCCCGTCGCTAATCGCTTTGTTTGCGCCTCCGAACGTTCTTGATGTACTTTAGTAATCCCTTATGGTCTGGGCGTTTTATTGATTTCACAATAACCGAGGTAGATAGCCCCATTGTCAATGGTTCTAACTTGTCGCATATCTCGGCCCTTAGTTTCTCCATGTTTGAGTCTAGGACGGTCATCGAGTATTCGTGTGAGCCCAAAGTTGTATACGCCTCTAAGACTCTTGGCTCCTCCCGGATAAACTCCAAGAGCTTCTCCCGCGTTTCGTCTCCATGCGAAGTGGCTGTCCCCATGAACGCCGTCGCAGACAAACCCAGTTTCGACCAATCCACGTCCACCGTTGCACGCCTCACTATGCCCGCACTCCTCAGACGTTCGTATCTCTTTGCTATGGTACGCTGATCGGTTTTCGCTAAAGCGGCTATCTCCTTGAAAGTGATAGTACTGTCGTCAATTAGTTTCTCCAGAACAAACAGATCAAGATCATCGGGAATGTACGTCGCCAAGTTCGGAACGGAGATGCTACGCCTAACTCTACTCAATGTACCCAAACTCCATAGGTTGCGTTCGAATTACATAGAATCTGCTTGCTTACGTAATTCGATTGCGTTTGACTCGGAATTCGATAGCAACCGTTAAGAATGTTTTCTCATCGTGAGGAGTTTGATTGTCATGACGCTAGTGTCCCATTTTAAGGAACATCCGAGTCATTTTGGGATCGCAGTTGCCTTAATTATACTGGCTTTCATCGCCGTCTACGTAATCCTATTTCAGCGATCACCACCCGCAGTGCCTTAGACGCTCGAAAAAAGATGAACCCTGCATCGCTTAACCGCGGGGTAAATCGATCCGAGCGTTTCAATCATGTTTGCGCTCAGCGGCTCTCCTCTAACCGTCCTGCTCCTCGTAATCATCTTCTCCTTCTTAGGAGCCATCATAAGTGACAA
Organism: Bathyarchaeia archaeon; assembly: GCA_049521055.1. Classification (GTDB taxonomy): domain Archaea; phylum Thermoproteota; class Bathyarchaeia; order 40CM-2-53-6; family 40CM-2-53-6; genus FEN-987. Next base: position 8,142 of record JBEKPE010000073.1, on the reverse strand, counting down.
ACTGAAATTATCATATCCTACGATCATGGTCACGGTAGGCTTCCTACTCTCCCTTCTCAGGTTTGGTACAGGATTTGGGAGCATTACGATTGACAGCAATCTGATTCTCGGCATTGTTGTTCCACCGTTGATGTTCGAAGCAGCCATGCGAACTCGCTTCGAAGTCTTCAAGACCGTTCAAAAAACGGTGATAGGCTTGGCAATATTCGGAGTTATTATCTCGGCTTTCGTGAGCGCCTTTGTTCTGAATTTTGCTCTGGGGTTGCCGCTGGGTGTTGCATTATTGTTCGGGATCATCGTTTCTCCTACTGATCCTGTGACTGTCGTTAGTGTTCTGAAGAGAATGCGGGCACCGGAAGCGCTTACGACAATTCTAGAATCAGAGGCTTACTTGAACAATGCTACTCCCGTCATCCTATTCCCCATCGCCCTCTCCTTATCCTTCAGTCCAATGAGCAGCCTGAGTCATTTCGGTGTCACTCTGCTAGGAGGAGTTGGTGTCGGTCTCTTAGTGTCAGGAATTGCTGAACTGCTCCACAAGTTGATCACGGAACCTCTCGCAGAAACATCCTTCACAATTGCGGTCATGTACGGTTCCTACGTGCTTGCCGAGAGCTTAGGCGTGTCGGGTCTGATTGCAGTACCCATCGCCGGGTTGTACATGGGGAATCGGACGATGCGAACGGCCATGTCGGAAGAAACCCGTGAAACTATGACAAGGTTCTGGGATGTCGTGGCCTTTCTGGCAACAGCCTTTGCCTTTTTACTCATCGGGTTGAAAGCCGACTTCAAGCTACTGATCGCCTTCGCCCCATTCATAGTAGTGGCTTTCGCCGCCATAATTATTGGGAGAATCCTGAGCGTTTACCCAATCCTGTGGGTCGCTCAGGTGATGGGTGAGAAGGTACCATCCTCATGGAGGAGGATTCTGGCGTTTGCAGGGTTACGTGGAGCAGTCTCAATCGCTCTCGTCCTCTCAGTACCGGAAAGCAACTACAGGGGCACCTTGCAAGCGATGGTGTTCGGGGTGGCACTGCTTTCATTGATCGTCCAAGCAGAAATCCTGCGAGTGTATGTGAGAAAGGAATCCCAGGAAGAAGACAGTAGTTACCTCAATGGGTTCAAATCCCTAGGAGCCCCTGAATTAACATAACAGCCTTGAGCTCAGTTATGACCTAGGGATTGATGAAATGGCAGGGCAATCACGCGGTTTCGATGCCAGAACGGGTTTCCTCTATCTAAGAAAATGGGTAGTAGTAGCCATTGCCACCGGCATAGTCGCCGGCATCGGAGCATTAGCTCTAATTCAGGGCATTGATTTCTTCACGAAAATATTCCTAGTTGGAATAGTGGGATATGCGCCGCCGCTACCCGGTGGCGAGACACAAAATCATCTGATTACCATCATTATCGCTCGGCCTTGGCTAATACCCGTCTCCACAGGTCTGGGGGGATTGCTGAGTGGCATATTGGTTGCGAAGTTAGCTCCTGAAGCCAAGGGTGTTGGAACTGACGCTGCGATAGGCGAATTCCATAAGGGGCACGCTCTGATTCGCACTCGCGTACCACTCGTTAAACTCCTCACCTCCGCCATCACGATAGGCTCAGGGGGAACCTCAGGCCGTGAAGGGCCCATTGCCCAGATAGGCGCCGGTCTAGGCACGCAGATTGCTAAGGCATTCAAACTTACGGAGCGAGAGAGGAGAATCGCTCTTGCCGCCGGACTGGGCGCGGGTATCGCTGCGATCTTCAAAGCGCCCTTAGCTGGAGCAATTCTCAGCGGTGAGATATTCTACAAACATGATTTCGAAGCGGAAGCCATGATTCCAGGATTCGTCGCTTCGACAGTGAGCTATTCGATCGTCGGTTTCGTGACAGGCTGGCAGCCAATCTTCAGCACCGGAGTCAACCCGGTCGCATTCACACATCCCGAAGCGCTCATCTTGTACGGGTTGCTTGGCGTTGTCTGCGCTGGGTTCGCCCATTTGCTCTTCAAAGTCTACTTCCGAGTTAACAGCATCTTTGAGAGACTCCGAATACCCAGCTTCGTGAAACCAGCAATTGGCGGACTCGTGGTAGGGATGATCGGTATTTTTGTGCCCTCGGTTCTTGGCGTAGGTTATGGCTGGGCGCAGCTTGCACTCAACCAGAACTACCAAATCCTCCCCCCGACCCTGATGCTTCTCGCCGTTTTCGCTGAGATTTTTGCTATGTCATTTACTTTGGGCTCAGGGGGAAGCGGAGGAATTTTCGGGCCCTGCGTCGTGACGGGTACAATGGTCGGTGGCGTCTTCGGGTACTATGCACAACAACTGTTCCCAGGGACGGTAACGAATCCATCGAACTTCGCAATTGTTGGGATGATGGCGTTCTTTGGTGGTGCTGCGAAGTCGCCCTTGGCGGTCATAGTGATGATTGCTGAAATGACGGGCGGCTATGGGCTGCTCGCGCCGTCCATGGTCGCTGTGGTCGTCGCATATTTGCTCACCGGGAGTCTGAGTGTGTTCTACAATCAAGTGGAGAGCGTGGAGGATTCCCCAGCTCACCTTGAGGAGTATGAGACACTAGTGCTGAAGAGAATTTTGGTCGCTGACGTTATGACGAAGAGGGTGCAATCGGTAAAGCCTTCGGCAAAAGTCAACATCGCCCAAGACTTGATGGAAACAGACCTTGTAGCTGGCTTGCCAGTTTTATCTGATGGCAAATTAGTGGGGATGGTCACCAAGACCGACATACTCAAACTTGAACCTTCGAAACGTGCGGAGAAGACAGTTGACGATATTATGACCAGACAATTGATCTTTGCATATCCGGAGGAAGACCTGTTTTCGGCGTTGACGAGAATGATGACGAGAGGCGTTGGCAGGCTTCCAGTCGTCTCGCATGAGGTTCCGGACGTAATGATCGGCATAATCACGCGCACTGACATCGCAAAGTCAATTGAGAGCCATAGTTCCATGAAAAACTCTGCCAGAGGACAAGATCATTGAGCGCTGTAAGCCAATTGATACTACGGATACGGCGGCGCACACTGCATGACGTGCGCCTTGAGAAGAGGCTAATCCCCTCGTTCATGATTGTTAGGATTGGGTCTCTGACAATTGATTCGATGTGCCCGAACAGATCGCTTATCAAAAAGTTTCCAGAACCGGATGTTTCGTAAGGTCTTCTAGCAAAGTGCTGTAGCAGTCCCCAGGGACATATGCCATGACTGATGCAAAAAAGACTGCGGTTAGCGAACTCTTTCGCAAATTGTCGTCAAGCGAAAGAGGACTTTCAGTTGCCGAGGCAAGAAAGCGAATTCTAGAGTACGGGTTCAATGAGATTCGCGAGAAGAAGACCAATCCATTTCTCAAGTTCTTGAAATATTTCTGGGGACCGATCCCCTGGATGATTGAGGCCGCAGTCATCCTCTCTGCGTATATTCGTCACTGGGAGGATGTCTGGATAATCACGGCGTTGCTGCTGTTGAATGCTGTGGTCGGGTTTTGGCAGGAGAAGAAGGCAGACAATGCAATAGAGCTTCTGAAGCAAAAGTTGGCCCTGAAAGCGCGGGTTCTCCGCGACGGCAATTGGCAAGAAGTGGCCGCACGAGAACTCGTACCAGGTGACGTAATCCGAATTCGTCTCGGCGACATTGTTCCAGCCGACGCTAAGCTAGTGAAGGGCGATTATCTACAAGTAGACGAATCCGCCCTGACTGGAGAATCTCTGCCAGTGGAGAAGGCGGCCTCCGATGTTACGTATGCTGGTTCGATTGTTCGGCAGGGAGAAATGGATGCGTTAGTAGCTGCCACGGGCGCAAATAGCTACTTTGGCAAGACGGCTAAACTCGTCGAGGGAGCTCAACAGCACAGTCACTTCCAGAGGGCAGTTATCAAGATTGGAGATTTCCTGATTCTTCTCGCAGTCTCATTGGTTGCAGCTATTTTTCTCGTAGCGCTTTTCCGCCATGAGAGCATACTCGAGACACTTCAATTTGCACTCGTCCTCATAGTAGCCGCGATCCCGGTCGCATTGCCAGCGGTCCTAACCGTCACAATGGCCGTGGGGGCAACCGCCCTAGCCAAAAAGGAAGCGATCGTGAGCAAGCTGGTTGCAATAGAAGAAATGGCTGGCATGGATATTCTCTGCGCCGACAAGACCGGCACGATAACCAAGAACGAGCTTTCCGTGGCTGAGGTCAATGCGTTCCACGCATTCACCGAAGACGATGTGCTCGTTTTCGGTTCGCTTGCATCAAGGAAGGAAGATCAAGATCCGATAGATAATGCGGTGATAAGCAAGGCGGAGACAACAACAGCGGCCGCCGCACGCCTAGGCTCATTTAAGGTGACTGCCTTTCATCCGTTTGACCCCGTGGCAAAGCGCACAGAAGCCACCGTAGAGGATACGAAAGGGAACGAATTCAAGGTCTCAAAAGGCGCTCCCCAAGTCATCGTGTCGCTGGTAGCCAACAAAGAGTCGGTTGAGGCTACGGTCGACGAGAAGGTCAATTCATTTGCGAAAAAGGGCTATCGAGCTCTAGGCGTGGCTCGAACTGATTCCAAAGGAAGCTGGCAATTTGCGGGCTTAATTCCACTTTACGACCCTCCCAGGGAAGACTCCGCTGCCACAATCCGAACGGCTCAATCCATGGGCGTACGCGTCAAAATGGTCACGGGCGACCATCTAGCAATAGCGAAAGAAATCGCGTCAGAGATGAAGTTAGGAAATAACATTGTTCTAGCCTCAGCATTCGTAGATAAACCAGACAGAGAGGCGGAGCGAGCTGTTGAGAAAGCCGACGGCTTCGCACAAGTCTTCCCAGAACACAAGTACCACATCGTCGAGCTATTACAGCACAAGGGTCACATCGTTGGAATGACGGGGGACGGCGTGAACGACGCCCCGGCTCTTAAGGAGGCTGACTGCGGAATCGCAGTTGCAGGCGCAACCGACGCTGCGAAGTCTGCCGCAGACATCGTCCTCACCAGACCAGGCCTATCAGTGATTATTGACGCCATCAAGGAGAGCCGAAAAATCTTCCAGAGGATGGACAACTACTCCATCTATCGTATTACAGAGACAATTCGCGTGCTATTCTTCATCACACTATCCATTATCGCATTCGGCTTCTACCCGGTCACAGCACTGATGATAGTTCTGTTAGCCTTACTGAACGATGCTCCAATTATGACAATTGCATATGACAACGTACGGTACTCTAACGAGCCGGAAAAATGGGATATGAGGCGCACGTTGGGGATAGCCGCTTTTCTCGGGTCGATTGGAGTAGTCTCATCCTTTCTGATCCTATACATCGGCCTACGAGTGTTCCTACTTACCCCCGCAGTTCTTCAATCGTTTATCTACTTGAAACTCTCTGTGGCGGGCCACTTGACGGTGTTCGTTGCTCGTACAAAGAAATCGTTTTGGTCAATCAAACCTTCAATCCAATTATTCTTGGCGGTTGTTGTGACGCAAACTATTGCGACAATCATCACCGTATACGGCATCCTACTGCCTGCAATGGGTTGGGGACTCGCCATATTCATCTGGGCGTATGCATTGATTGCATTTGTGATAACCGACTTTCTGAAACTCCTAGGATACCGTTTACTGAACCACAGAGGATTGAAATTCAGTCTTCAGCCCAAGTCAGCCCTACAACGCATGCAACAACCCATAACAAAGTGAACGTATCGCAGAGTGATCAGCCCTGTCAACGAGCACACTCTTTTTCATAATTGCATAACTGCATGAGTCGCCCCACCACACTGATGCAGTGAGTTCATCCCCCTATATTCACAAGGAAATATCTGGACTGTTTCTCGATAAATTATCGGGCTAATCGAGCATCTATTAATGAAAACGGGAATAGGTGCTGCCATCACCAATCTCGCGGGCGCGTAATTATGAATTGATGCATATTCAGGCCGCCCCACCGCATTTAGTGGTTCAGTATAATGATCTGCTGCACTTGACACACCATTGCGCTGCTATAGGATTTGCAGTGCCGCAACTTGCGCAAGCCTTCATAGTTTGTGTTCGTACAGTTGGATTGAGACCACAATACGGGCAGTTACTCTGTTCTGAGAATTTCCCGCACCTGTTACAGAATGGCATTCCTTGAAAATCTCACTATCATTCCTTGAGCATAATGAGGATGAATTAGGTCTGTGATTTTTGGCAGGAGGGACAGAACAAGGCACCTGTTTGCATCGAGCTTCCGCAGAACTTGCATTTTGGAACTGCTGACGTTTCATTTGCGGTGGTCGGTGCCGCTCGCTCAGGAACCTTTTGGATTATTATCGTTGGCGGTGGAGGTGGGGGAATTGGAGCCGGTTCATTTGGCGATATGCACAAGATGAAACCAGTCACAGCAATGATCCCGCCCAGAAGCTCAAAGATGCTGGCTCGAAGTGAAATTGCCCAACCTAGCGGAATCAACCATCTAGACATATCATCGAGGAATAAGTTCGATATGTTAGTGATACTGAATCCTAGGAAGAACAACATGAATCCAGCATAAAGTAACACACTTCCCGTGATGAATTTTCTCAACGTTGCCATTCGCTAAGCACGTTGCGTACTCCGTCCTTGCGGTTTGATAAAAGGGGGACTTCCTGTTACCACGCCGAGTATCAGCAGTAGAAGTTCGCCGTACCGCTTTGTGTGTGTGACATTATCTCCAGCGCGAGCTTCCAGTTTCTGCCCACGACTTCTCCGTCAACTATGGCGTTTCCGGTTCGTACTCCGCGCATGTTCACCTGGAAGCCTCACTCTCTGAAGTGTTTTGCCACCGCCCACCGCAGCCACTTCTCGTTCGTCAAGCCACGAACCACCAAGGATAGCTGTCGCACGCTGGGACTTGTGTTTCTGGTCTCGGGAGGCCCCTCGATTTTGAATGTGCTCCTCCGGAGCCGCAATCCAAAAGTACCCGGCGCGTCAAAGCAACGGGGAATTTGATGAATCCATTAAGTGCGGAGTGCCATTCAGCCGGCGCGATGACGGTTCGACGGGCAGACTGATTCTTTTTCATCTCCCGTCGACAACCCCGATTTGACGTGGATTCATCACTAAAAAGCGGCTGAATCCTTTAAGTTCAGAGCGCCATTCAGCCGGCGCAGTGATGGCTTTCGACGGGCAGACTGATCTTTCTCCTCTCCCGTCGGAATATTCCACGCAGCTCCGCCCTCTTGTTCCCAAACATTCGAGTTGCTGCCAAAGCTTAAATTCCGTTTTCGACGGCATTGATGGGGAAACTGAGTGGGCGCACCGCGTACTTCGGATTTCTTGGCTGCGCCAAGACTAACGCAGGTAACTGTAACCGTATTCGATTCGCTATCAAGAGAGGGAGGTTTGGAATTTGCCTAGCCTCATCGTCGTTGGCTGTCAATGGGGAGATGAAGGTAAAGGTAAGATTGTTGATTACCTCTCGTCGCAAGCGGATTATGTAGCCCGGTACCAAGGCGGTAGCAACGCCGGGCACACCATCAATGTTGGAGGGGAAACTTACAGACTAAGGCTTCTACCATCCGGCGTGTTGCATCATAAGAAGTTGGTAATAGCCAACGGGGTGGTGGTAGACCCGTCTGTACTGCTGAAAGAGATCTCCGACCTAACTGCGAAGGGATTCAAGCCAGACTTAGCACTAAGCGACCGAGCGCACATAACCCTCAACTACCACCAAATGCTGGACGCAGCCGAAGAGAAATTCAAGGGAACCCTTCGATCGGGAACAACCTTACGCGGAATCGGCCCCACATATACAGACAAGGTAGCGCGGTACGGGATCAGAACCGTAGACCTCCTCGACATAGAACTGCTGAAACAGAAAATCTCGCAAAACACAATTCTGAAGCAGAGAACGCTAAAATATGTCTACGAATCAGACGCCCAAATCAACGAGAAGGAACTACTCGACGGATGCGTAAGGTTCGGTCAAGATCTGCGCCCATACATAACCGACACTTCAGTGCTGCTAAACGACGCATTGGACCAAGGTAAGCGGGTTCTATTCGAAGGCGCCCAAGGCCTCTTACTCGACATCGACCACGGAGTGTACCCCTTCGGGACATCGTCAAACACGGTGGCTGGAGGTGTCTGTACTGGAGCGGGAATCGGGCCGACCAAGATCAACGATACCTTAGGAGTTGT
>JBEKPE010000072.1:0-21438 GCA_049521055.1 Bathyarchaeia archaeon | reverse complement strand
TCCGCGAATTTTCCGAAATCCAGCTTGCTGTTGAATCTGACCCAAAATTGGTCTCCTGTGGGGTAGGGGACATGTTCGACCTTTTCGATGCCGACAACGAACCTTAGTTCGACCAGTCTGCGTTGAAGGTCATCTACCACTCGTGTGCCGCCTCGATTTTGTCGAGGCTGAGTGGGCTAGCTTTAAAAACGGAGCGCTCGGAGGCATACTTGGATTCAGTTTAACGTCGGATGCTTAATTTTTGCGTATCCTGAACGCGTATCCTCTGCTTGCTGAGATGTTTAATCTTGTTTTGATGTTCGAATTCCTCGCGGGCTGCGGAAGCATTTCCACCTAAGGCCTGTCCCAAAACTGCCGAGTGGTAATAAACTTCAGTTTGGCTTGGAGGAGGTCCTTGTAGAATGATTTCTCGTCATCGTGCATTCTGGCTAGGATTCTGCTAGCGGTTTGTGGGCCGATTCCATAGACACATTGTGCGACAATTGCTCGTCGTCCATAGGATAGTACGAGGTCGGCTGACCGTCGTGCTCTCGAAAGCGATTCCCGCTCATCATCCTCGAGGGGTTCGGCTTTACGCTTCTTCTCGAGGATTCTTGAGAGGTAGTCTGAAGACCAAGTTGATACGGCCAGAAGCGCAGAGCCGCACGACTTACACTGGGGCTTTGCTGAAAGTTTCTTGACGGTTTCTGCCTGGTTAATTTCGCCGCATTCAAAACACAGTAGATCCACGGTCATATTGTCGAGGCTGAACCGTAACCTTTCGATCGTGTCCCTCTCAACGGTCTCAGGTGCTATTAATTCTGGGACGTCGATGTGCTTGTTGAGAAGGTGAAACGCGAGCGGAGTTGGCCTATCTTGAGACTTAAAAACTGCAACTTCCATGTCTCCATCTTGGACCTGCTTGTAGATTTCCCGCACTCTTGGAAAATCAACATGGAGCATTAGGGCTTCGCGAATGGTTTCGTCGTATATTGGTGTCATCCTGAACCTTAGACCTAGTTCCCTCAGATTGTCTCCTGAGAACATTAGGCCGCGGCGTAGGGCGCCGAAACGTTCCGCGATGAATTTCATGTAGTACCCGAAGGGGAAGTGTCTGTGTAGAACGCCTTTGAATATGCCTTCAAGAGCGCCGGGCTCGACTTCGAATAGTTTTCTCCGCATTTCTTCCAGCGAGAGGTCTTGGGTGGTTGTGGTTAGTTCTAGAAGTATCCTGGACCCATCCGCCCACCATTGCCTAACCAACCCTTCCCTTGAGAGCAGCTCTTCATAGAGCTCACCTAAGGTATTGTTCACGGTCTCTCCGAAAGCGGCGTGGATTATCAAGAAACGGTCGAATGCTTCTAGTACCATTCGTTTGTCGGTTGGGACAGGTGAACCGGTCTCTCGGTGGTCGTGCAGTTCTTCGACGACTTTGCGGACTGCAAACCGTTCAGTAGGCCAGCTCTTTGCGATCTGTTCTACTGCTCCGCTAACCCCATTCTTTTCAATGGCTCCTGATATCTCTGATCTGAGTTGGCCAACTCTCTGTGCCAACTCGAATGGAATTGGTAGCATCTCGCCGTCCCACCCTGGAACCGCTGCAGTTGGATCCTCCACCGGTGTAACGTACACTTTCGCGTCGTCAGATATCTGTTCGATTTGCCAAACCTTACCTTTCACGATGAAGTGCAAACCCAGTCTTGCCTTGGTCATCATGAATTCCTCACCGAGAATTCCTACTGATTGTTGCGTCGAAACATCAATGACCTGATACCTTCGCTCGTCGGGAATCATGGAGAGGTTCTCGAAGTAATACTGGCGAATCCTACCGCCTCGCCGCAGGATGCCGTTATCGTGGTGTAGGTAGCGCATCTTCTCCATGAATGCAACTACCCTATCGAATTCCTCCTTAGTCAGGTCTCGGTAAGGATAGGCCCGGCGAACCAGAGCAAGCGTTTCGTCTGCCCGGATCTCGTCCTCGGATTCCAGTATGATTCCTGCAATTTGATGGGCGAGCACGTCCAATGCTTTTTCATGAATCGTAATGGGTTCAACAGATTTTTCCAATGCTTTCTGAATGGCCGCGACTGATTCGAGGATGTCTTCAGTTGATACAGCCATGATTTCGCCTTCGGAGACTCGGTCGAGGCTGTGGCCTGACCGGCCCACGCGTTGGATGAGTGCGGAGACTTGCCTGGGCGACATGTACTGTATGGTCAAGTCGACGTTTCCGATGTCGATGCCAAGCTCAAGGGTGGAGGTACACACCAAGGCCTTGATTTTTCCGTTCTTGAAGTCATTCTCTACCCGTACTCGTTCATCTTTCGGAAGCGACCCGTGATGTACACCAACGTTGCGCTTCAATTGATGAAATTTCGAACCGAGAGTTTCAGCGTTAGTGCGGCTATTAACAAAAATCAATGTCGAGTCGTGATTTTCAGCCAGTTCCCAAATTCTGTTTAAGCGTGCTGCGGCTTCCGGCGCCGTGTACAGGCTTTGTGCAACGATGTTGTCCTCATCGGTGGGATGAGGAAATTCTACGAAGTACTTTGCTTCCTTGGGTGGCAGAACCTGAATAACTTCAACGGGTCTTTCGCCGGAGATAAATCCAGCAACGTGTTCGGGGTTTCCGATCGTAGCTGAAAGCCCAATTCTTTGGAAATCTTTGCCGGTAACCTTTCTAAGCCGCTCGAGGCCAACCGCCAGTTGTGCGCCGCGCCGTTCTCCCGCTAATTCATGAACTTCATCGATGATCACCCAGCGTACATGGCGTAGGTGTGATCGCATCCGTTTCCCAGGCAAAATGGCTTGCAGGGTTTCGGGCGTAGTTACTAGGAAGTCGGGTGGTTTGAGTGATTGTCTTCGCCTGTCTTTCTGAGGTGTATCTCCATGACGAATTTCAACTGTGAACCCAAGCTTGGAATGCCAATAATCTAGTCTCTTGAGTAAGTCGCGATTCAGAGCCCGTAAGGGGGTAATGTAGATGATCGAGATTCCCTGACGGTTTTCCAATTTCGTAAGTTGGTCGAGAATCGGTAGCAGAACTGCTTCCGTCTTGCCAGATCCGGTCGGCGCTATGAGCAAGATGTTGCCCCCTGCCATTATCTTCGGAATGGCAATTGTCTGAGGCGGGGTTGGCGTTCGGATACCGGACTCGGCGAGTGCAAGCCGAATCGGCTCTGAAAGGTTCTGGAAGACCTGTTGAGACATCCCGTAGCCTCGCGACCCTACACTGCAAGATAGGATGGATGAATGGCATTCAAAAGGATTGGAGATCTTGACGTCACGATGAGGGTTGTGCTCAATTGGTGTGGGAGGTATCGTTTTTAAACGAAAATCGCTCTAGTATTCACTAGATTCGAGTATGTACGAGTACAAAGGCGTTAAGATCACCTGGTTGGGGCATGACGGTTTCCGAATTCAAAACGGCCAGACCATCTACGTCGACCCCTTCAAGATCGAAGGCGCTGGTAAGAAGGCTGACGTTGTTCTCATAAGCCATGAACACTTCGACCACCTTAGCGTTGACGATTTGAAGAAGATCGTAGGGCCCAACACGACTGTTATTGCTCATCACCAATCAAAAGACGAACTTTCAAAACTGAAACCTAAGGAGATCAAAATCGTGAAACCTGGAGACAAAATCAAAATCGGCGCGCTAGAGGTTGAGGCTGTACCAGCCTACAATGTCAATAAGTTCAGAGAGCCAGGTAAGGTATTCCATCCCAGGGAAGACGGGAAGTTGGGTTTCGTGCTGACCGTAAACGGCGTTCGTATCTACCATGCGGGCGACACTGATCACATACCGGAAATGAAGGCCACACGGGCTGAAGTTGCTCTTCTTCCAGTGTCCGGCACATACGTAATGACCGTTCAGGAGGCAGCTGAGGCTACCAACGCAATCAACCCGAAAGTAGTAATTCCGATGCACTACGGCGCAATTGTTGGCGAGCGAAAGGACGCAGAAGCTCTACAGAAACTCGTAAAATGCGAAGTCAAGATCCTCGAAAAAGAAAACTAAATACTCAGTTGGAATGCCCAGCGATGGGTCTACGTAATTGAGAGATCTAAATCCGTAAGTCTACGGAACTCCTACTGTTCTGGAACTCGCTTCTCAGCGGGCCCGGTGTACACAATCTCGTTCCACTTCGCAGATTTGTACGGTTTGTCGAAGTACATCTGCTCGTAAGCGTGCGCTACCAAGCCTGGAGTGCGGCTCACGATGAAGAACCCCTTCCCTAATCGCCAATCAAAGCTCATGTCAGAAATTATCGCCGCTATGCAACCGTCCACGTTCAAGATCAGGTGTTTGTGAAAGAACTTCTCCGTTAATGATTCTATGATCTCAGCAAGTTCGACGTGTGGTCCACGTAGTCGAGTCTGGTCTGCAATTTCAAGAAGCTTCGTTGTTCGCGGGTCCTTAGTGTGGGTGGGATGGCCGTAACCCGGCACCTTCTCCTTACTTCCACTGTACCCCTGAAGAATGGCTTCAGCAGTGTCCCGTGGCGAAAGTTTGTTCTCTTTTGCTCTTGAAACTCCATCCTGAAGGAGTTTGGATGCTTGCTCAATTGCTCCTCCGTGCCAGTCTCCAATTGCAGAAACCCCGGCGGAAACTGCCGACTGCAATGGAACTCCACATGAGGCTACAAAGCGTGTCGCGTCAACGGACGGGGAGTTGAGGCTATGTTCAAGGCAGACAGATAAGAGGGCGTCCATCATGCGGGATTGTTCCTCGGTCGGGAGTTGTCCGCGCCAAAGCAGGTAGGTTAAGCCTGCGTAGCTGTATTTGCCGATCAAGTCCATTAGGTTGTAGCCTCGAACTACAATTTTGTTTGGTTCAACTTTCGAAATGGCCGTTTTCCAGAATGGTTCAGACAATGTTTTTCCCTCTAATCGGACTGGCGCCCTGAATTCGCATCGATCGATCTACGCGTTATGAAGGATGGATCATTGACGTTATAGCCTCTTTTGTTCTAGGTTTATTGAGTAATGTACTATGTTACCATGGCTATTCCTGAAATTCGTTGGGGCCTGTCTACTGATCTTCGGCGTCTACGACACTAACGTATACCGGTACGCCATAACGAAAGGTCAAGGTACTTTTGATTTCTTCGGACGAGAGCTTCCTGCTACGCATTGTATCGTTAGAGTGGGATTCAGCTTGGTATTGCTATTCTATTATGTGGTCGGATCGTTGCTGTTGATTTTCGGTTGACCAGGTTACACTTTGGAAAACTTCGGTGTGTATTGACAAGTCCCATCGGGAAGCTGTTTTATTGAAAAGTCCGAATAGAGAATCGGATAGTCTTGCATGCAAATTTCGGCGACTTGTCCGAATACCTTGCGAATCTCAACCTCTGCACTTGGGTCAGTGCGCATCTCGATAACCCACCGTAGCGTTCGATGATTGGCGGTCCATATCACATTGGTGGCTATCCCGTCGGGAAGAATCCTTCGCAACGCGGAAGTGACCCGTTTCTTTTGCTCGAAAGGCATCTTCTCCCAGTCAAATTTCGACTCGAGCTCGTGATATTGCTTTTCGATTTCCTGAACGACATTTTGGAACTCTTTCGAGACTGATTCTAAGTCTGGGGGTAGCCAAAGAGAAATGTCACGAGGCCGAACATAACGCAAACTTTCTTGACTTATTGCAGTCCCGGCTCTGTGGCGGACTAACTCATGGGTCATAACCCGACTCACATTAAGGAACGCGAAGGTTACAGTCGCATGTTCGAGTATGCTCCCGTCTCCTTTCTCGAGGACGTTGGTCAGGTAGGCGCGAGAGTCTTCGCGAATCTTAGTCACATTAGGGTTGAGTCCTACGCCGTAGGATTTGTAGCAGGCTCTGCCGGAGAGTTCGATAAGGAATTCGGTATCATTCGGTTGGGTTGGTCTGACTCTTTGGAGCCAATCACTCGCTTTGTACACTTCCATGAATTTCTGGACGCCGGTTGTGTCCAGCTTGGTCTCGGCTAGTTTGATCACAACGGGTTCTATCTTATCCATTGTTGCTGCCCCAAATGCTGTCTGCAGTAACCTATCTAAGCGTTGGCAGTGTCGCCGTTGCTGTTTTTGATTTGCGAACAAGGCGATTATGAGATCATGGGATGGTTGAATGTTCTGATTTCAGGAATAAGGCTAAATTACGGTGGTCCCAGTGGGCGAGAAAGGTGGCTCCTGAAAGTTTGTCTTGGACTGAAGAACGAAACAAGGCTCTAGACGAGATTAAGAAGCTTGAGCCCGCGGATCGGCTTGCTCTGTATGCGTCTTTGATTCGCATGAATTCCGCGCTGTTCGAGAGCGTGCGCGGTTGGGACAGCTGGCTCAGAAATCCATCATTCATCGATACTTTCACTCATGATGAATTGAAGGAGATCTTCAAGCAATTCAAGGATGTTTGCGTTCGTTTTCTAGAGGAAGACGTTAGATGGACGGGGAAGAAGGAGAAGAGTCTGCCCGTTGGATCGAAAACAGCGAAGGGTGAACGCGCCGAAGCCGAGAGACGATACGCATAAATCACACAGCCTCGGACCGCAGTTTTGGAAGCCTCAACCCATGAGCATTGCGCCTTTTGTTCAGACACCGCTCGAAGTAGCTAAGAAGATGCTTGAACTGTCCCAAGTTAAACCGGGAGAAAACCTGTACGATTTGGGGTGCGGGGACGGTAGACTGATTATACTTGCTGGGAAAGACGTAGGCGCCAAGGCCACCGGAGTCGAGTTGCGGGAGGATCTAGTTGAGCGGGCGAGAACTGAGATCAAGCGCCTTAACGTCGAAGACAAAGTGAGTGTCATTCAGGGGAATTTCTTCGACGTCAACATATCAGACGCCGACGTAGTCACGCTTTACCTAACCTCCAGCGCAAACGACCGACTTAGACCGAAGCTGGAATCGGAGCTGAAACAAGGAGCCCGCGTTGTATCACATGATTTCAAAGTTCCCGGCTGGAAGCCCAGCGCCGTTTATGACGAGCTTCTGGGTCACACGATCTACACTTACCGAATCGGGCAACAGGTCTAACCTAAGCCTGCTCGCGTAAATGCGGCGTCTAACTTCTCGAATGGAACAGGGCAATAACTCAGCGGTAGCACTCCTCGTTATTACCAGTGTTCTTTGGGGCAGTTCCTTTGTTTCCATAAAGATCGGGCTGACATTTGTTGACCCGTACGATTTCGCTTTCCTAAGGTCCATCATAACCGCAAGTATACTATTGGTTGTTCTCGTATCTCGGGGAAGTTTCAGGTCGAGTGCCCTCAGGGAGCCGGCAGTCTGGGGGCTTGGCTTGGTGAGTGGAATGGGTTATTTGTTTCAGTTCCTGGGACTTGAATACACAACGGCCGCAAAGACCGCTCTACTGATCGACTTGAACGTAATCGTGGTGGCGATACTTAGTTGGAAGATTTTTGGTGAATCATTTGGGTTACGGAAGCAGCTGGGCGTAGTATTGGGCGCGGTCGGGGCGGCTCTGATTACCACGAACGGTGATTTATCAGGTCTTGCACAAGGCCAACTCAAGGGTGATTTATTCGCTTTCGTTTCGGGGCTTATCTTCGCTTTGTTCATCGTAATTCATAAACGGCTACAAATGCAACGCGACAGGAACGTGATTGAGATGTCGTCCGTAGTGATGCTCGCTACAACCATCTTCCTCTTTCCTGCAGCTCTATTGTTGGGAGGACTAAACATGCGAAACATTTCGTTAGAGGGCTGGGGGTGGGTGGCGTTTACTGCGATTGCTTGCACCGTCATTCCATACGCGTTATGGATCTCTGCACTCAAAGCCGTTACAGCAACCATCGCGTCTGTTGTAGGATTGTTGGAGATAGTGGCGGCCATGGTGCTATCCACCGTATTACTTGGTGAAGGCTATTCTACTGCAACACTTCTGGGCGCGATTCTCGTACTCCTGTCTATCTTGGCTGTGGCCGAGAGTTGAAGAAGTGTTTTATAGCAACGGCCTTCGGTAAGCGCTGCGTTGATGTTCAGTTTGAAGATGGGACGACAAGCCTACGTGGCTGAATTCATCGGAACATTCGCACTGGTCTTCTTCGGCTCAATGTCGGTTGTAGTGTTCTTTCCGGCGCTCGGTTTCTCTTCGCCGCAATCATCATTCATCGGTATCGCGTTGGCACACGGACTAATCTTGATGATCATGGTTTACACGATCGGGTGGATTTCCGGGTGCCACATTAACCCCGCCATAACGATCACGGCCGTCGCCTTGAGGAAGATGGAGGCTAGCGACGGTGTTGCATACTTAGTGGCGCAAGTCTTGGGGGCTATCCTGGCAGGTGCGGTTGATGGGTTAATCCAGCCTGGGAATGGGTCTCTCATAAAGTTCGGGCTTCCGTTCCCTCAAGCAGCAATTGGCGGAAGCGAACTTGTGGCGGCTTTCGTGGAGCTCATTATCACATTCTTCCTAATGTTCTCGGTCTACGCGGTCCTCTACTCTGGTAAGGTACATCCCGCCGCTTCCGGATTGCTCATTGGGATGACATTGGCCGCGGACATACTTATCGCCGGCCCATTGACTGGCGGAGCAGCGAACCCGGCGCGGTGGCTTGGCCCAGCCGTTGCCTCGATGGACTTTGATAGCTTCTGGGTCTACTGGGTGGGCCCAATTGCAGGCGCCCTTCTCGGAGGGTTCACTTACGAATACCTCCTGACGCCGCGGAAGAAAAAGAGATAGACCACGACTATTTTCCGAAGACCTGGTTCACGTCTGCAATTCTGTGAATAACTCGAATTTCTATCCCGCTCTCTATGAGAAGTGCTTGTAGCTTCCCGATCCTAGAGAAATGCAACCTACTAAGGACACCCCTCATCGTTGATCTTGGTTGGTCAACACGTTCGGTACCAGCCCGAATAAGGGCTGTTCCGTTCTCGACACCTACATTTGTGCGAATCAGTTTTGCCCAGTGCTCCTCCCTACCCTTCTCGGCTTCCTTTCCGGTAATCTTCCCCTCCAGAAGCAACTTGTACAAGTCGAATCCCTCGTCAAGGAAGATCGTTTTCTCAACGCTTGGCGGGCTGATCTCGGGCGGTCTGACTCCAACGAACCTGTACGATTGTTGGAGTTCGCTAGGCTGGAACGGTAGTCCCTGAAGAAACAAGACTTTGGGAGCTAGGGATTCAGCTTGTCGCTGCCCACTGTAGGCATTATACACAGCATTGGCGATCAAACGGAAACTCGATTGCAGTACCCTCAGCATCTCTGCGTCGCCTTCCGAATAGACTTGGAGTGTACGCATCGCCTCACGGTAATTCTTCTCAGAAGGTGAAAATTCGTAGAGAAGCTCCAACGCCTGTTTTACAATGTCCAACGCAGAATACTTGGCCAGGTTCGTCTGGGGAACTCTAAAGCGCTTAAGGTTGAGTTGCAGTAACGAATTAACAGCGTTTCTCATATCTCGCACAAGAACAGCATCAAACGGACAACTCTCAGCAATAGCGTAAAGAATTCTCGACTCGCCCATCTCTTACGCTTCACTCCTCAGAGCTACCGTTGGAGAATGAATTTACCCGGCAATTTAAGCAGCGGCATTTCGCGGCACTAAAGTACTAGACTTGGCCCTCTGTGTTGTGGATGGATTTAGTATTGAAGGCGAAACTCGATCATGTCGGCATTTTGGTCGAGAAACTTGACAATTCATTAATCGACTTCTACCGACAAGTGCTTGGGTGCGAGAAACCGAAGTATTTCCGCATCAGCAATGAAGACGAGGAAATGAACTACGTATATCTCCCATTGCCAAGGGGAGACAATTATGTCGAACTTCTTGCCCCAGTCCGAGGCCCGAGCAAGCAACTACTAGAGAAGAAGGGGGCGTGAGCAATGTTCGAATTGTGTGTCGAGGTTGACAGTATTGACCAATTCTATGATGAAATGAAAGGGAGAGGGATTACTCTTTGTGACCCAATGGGCCGGCCTTTACCGGAGAATAAGAAATGGTGCTCGATACCTGGTGACGACAACAAATATGCATACCTGCCAGAGAATAAGACCTTCGGCACGACGATTGAGATCCTAGAACGAAACACGTGGAAACGTAGCACATACTGGTAGCGGGACAGATTGGGCAAAATCGAAGTAACCGCAAACCTTGGCGAAAACGACTACGACCCGCGAGCCTTTGTCGACGCAACGGTATACGCAGAAAAATTGGGCTTCGGAACTGCTTGGTTTGGAGATCACATATTCCCTTGGTACCATTCAGGCAAGCGATCCAGCTTTGCTTGGTCAGTCATGCCCGCGGCGCTAGCTAAAACAACCCGAATCAAGGTCGGACCTTGGGTCACCGTTCCAACTGGCGCAAGATACCACCCTGCAATCATCGCCCAAGCCGCAGCCACCATCGACAACATGTACCCTGGGAGGTTCCTCCTAGGTGTTGGTACAGGGGAGGCGTTGAACGAGAGGCCGTTTTGGAATGGCAAGTGGCCCAAGTGGGAAGAGCGGATGGAGAGACTCACTGAAGGCATTAGGCTAATTCGAATGCTTTGGAGTTCAACGGAACCGTTCAAGTTTGAGGGTAAATTCTTCGGCTCAGATTTCTACTATCTATACACCAAACCAAGAACGAAGATCCCAATCTATGCCTCAGCCATTGGAAAAAGAGCTGCGTACGCGGCAGGCGCTAATGCGGACGGGCTGATTACGATCGCTCCGAGAAACAACGTTCAGAAGTTGAAAGCGGAGATTCTTCCACCATATCGTCAAGGAAGAACGAAAATTGGTAAGAAGGGCTTAGGCAAGGTTGCGGTTGAATTGGTCTTCAGCTTTCAAACAGCGGGACAGATCATCCTTACTTCGTGGAAGACGATAGGGATAATGAACAAGGATTCGTGGAGCGAGAAGAAACAGATTCGCGCGGTAGCGGACAATGTCTTAAGTGTATTCTAAGCAATCGAAGCCCTTTGCCAATCCAGGTTGTGTGAAATATGGCCATGATCCGCCTGGGATAGGTACATGTTCTCCCAATGGACCAACTCAGTCTAGAAGATGGCGATTGGATTGAAGAGGGAACCCGTACCCCCCGGCAGTCGCAATGGGGCTGCAACTACCATGAACTCCCACCGTTTCTCCTCCTCACACACCTTAACGAGTTCTTCGAATTGGAGACTGTCGCAAGCGGCCATTCCCATAGCACAAATCTGCAGCGCGTGAATGGGATAAGCAACGCCGTCAACATTGCTGGGTACCGTTTCGCCATCTCCGTCGGGTAAGAACGCTGCAACCTTACGGTCATGAAGCAAAACCATTGTTTTGGAATGCAGTCCAGCCTTTCCTTCGCCATCGTATCCATTATTCCATGGCCCAAGTTCTAGGCGCCGCCGGTGATGCCCGGTTCGGAATAGTAACAGGTCTCCTTCACGAAGCCGAACCCCTTGCGCCTTCTCCGCCTGTTCCAATTCTTCTTCGGTCACTGCTTCACCTGGTTCCAACCATTTTACTCCTCGCAGGCGCGGAATGTCTAGGAGAACTCCACGGCCAATTATGCCGTTGGCGTAGGCGGTAATGTCCATCGATAGCGGTCCTCTCGACGTCACAGCACTCGCGGGTTTGTCGTTGTAGAGTTTCCCCTTGTAGGCAATGTGGCATAGCGCGTCGATGTGGGTGTGACAGTCCCCATGGAATTCACAGGCCAAGTAGTCCAAAGCAAACCGCGGCTCGTCGGCACTGTTCGTGTCGTAGGCTTGCACCATGTAGTGAAGTGCGGGTCGCGGATTATCAGGCCCGGCAACCGTGTTGATTGGAATAGCCATCGAAACTGAACGGCCGGTACGGACGAGTGTCGCAGCGGCGCGCATTTCGTTCGGTGTGATGTAGTTCAGGGTTCCCAACTGGTCGTCTGGACCCCATCGACCCCAATTGCACACCTTTTCGAATAATCGGTCAAACTCACTCGTTGTCATGCGGCCAGGCGTTGTTTTAGTTCGGTCGCTCAAGTGTCATCGACCTACCTTGCTGTGAGCAAGTCTCCGTGTCCGGGCCCTCGGGGAATGATCGGCCATATGTCGACAATAACCCCGCCTTCGACAACGTGGTATGCGTCGTAGAGGTTTACTGTAGTTGGCCCATACCCTGGAACGAACTCCATAGTATCTCCAAGTTTGAGTTTGCATCGGTTATCCACGTCGAAGAGGGCATGCTCCTCGGCGAAGTAGCGCGCCGCGTAGAACGGGTAATCCACCATCGTGGGTTGCACATAGTCGATGCCGACTGACTTCCGGCCGCAATCAAATACGATGGTATCACCGTGCTGTATGATAACCGTCCCTAGAACAGTAAGCGACTTCGAGAAACCCGGTACTAGGTTTCCATGAAAATTATCCATGAAAACATAAGACCCTGCTTGAATCTCGGTTACGCGTGGATCGGCGCCAGTAATGTCATAGGTACCAGTTCCGCCAGCCGAAACTATCTCACATTTGAATCCCGACTTAGCTAGGCTATCGACAACCGTACCTACGTAGTCCATGGCCGCCCGCGCTTTCTTTATTCTCAGTTCACGATCCGGTTCAAGCATGCAATGCCCTTCGTAGCCCTGTACTCCTCGAAACCTTAGACCAGAAAGTGTAGTCAGATGTTGGGCCAGTCTGACAGCTTCCTCTGGAGAGCGAACGCCGCCGCGCCCCATTCCAACGTCGATCTCAATGATAACATCAAGTTTGCTCCCGACCCTTGAGACAGCTTTGGAGAGGTCACCAGCATTATGCACGTCATCTACAGTAACTGTGATGTATCCATCTTTGGCCAGATCGGCCAGCACCTCGATCTTCTCCTTACCCACCACCTCATTCGCTATCAAAACATCTTTGATTCCCCCTCTGCTCATTACAAGCGCCTCCCAAACTGTGGCGGTACAAACGCCGATCGCTCCGGCTTCAATCTGCAACTTGGCCAGTTCAATGCTTTTCTGTACCTTGACATGCGGCCTGAGTTTGGCATGCAGTGATTTCAAGCGCTCCGCCATGAAATCGATATTACGACGAACGACATCCAGGTCCAAAATCAGTGCAGGCGTTATGAGTTCGCGCCGTCGTTTGCCGACCGCAGAATGGTAGGCGTTACGTATTCGCGTATGAATCTCGTTGAATTCTTGGTAGGTCTTCGTGCTTAGTTGCGACAACTCACTAAGCCCTCAGGTCCAAGGGAAAGCCTAGCGTATAAGAACCATGCCTGAGCTGCCCAGAGTGGTCCTCGTGAAATCTAATGCATTCCGCGACCGCCAGTGACCATGTGAAGCTCTCCCGTAACAAAGTCGGAATCGTCAGAAGCTAGGTAGAGTGCAGCGTTCGCTACTTCATCGACAGTCCCGTAGCGCTTCAGCGCTGTTTCCTCGAGAATCATCCTTTCAACTTCCGGATCTATGCTGCCAACCATTTCTGTTTTAATCCAACCTGGACATATTGCATTCACATTGACGTAAGGCCCAAGTTTCAGCGCGAGCGCTCTAGTTAGTCCGTTCATTCCTGCCTTCGAGGCCACGTATTCTACGAAACGTAAGGCTGAGGGATGGTAGATTCCAGAGTTGGAGGAGATGTTGATTATTTTTCCCTTCTTTTGTTTCAACATGATCGGGGCCACTTCCTTTGAACATAGGTAAGCGCCCTTGAGATTGATGTCGATGGTCTGGTCCCAGATTTCTTCAGTAGCATCTAGGAAGGTGTTCTGGAACATCACCCCCGCGTTGTTCACTAGAATATCCACTCTCCCGTAAACATCGATCGTTTTCTTTACGAGTTGTTTCACTTCATCTGGCTTAGATACGTCCGCCCTTACTGCAATCGCTTGTCCGCCGTTCTTGCTTATCTCGTCCACTAATCGAGAAGCCTGTTCTTCCGACTTGTGGTAGTTGATGACAACCTTGGAACCTTCAACAGCGAATCTTCGGGCAATGGCGCTGCCAATTCCGCGCGAAGCCCCAGTAACGATTGTAACCCTATCTTTCAGCTTCATCTGTGAGATCACAAGAGAGACATGGCGCCTTTATCCTAAAATCTTCTTGGACGGTCGAATACCATAACCTTCCTGACTAACAGATTATTTTTGCCTCAACATCCCATGGGAAATCGAATATTAATCAAGTCGCTAGCCCTCGAGCGTTCAACTTGAGCCTTGAAATCCGACGGCTTCATGCCAAGTGTTAAATATGATTCGAAGACCCAGCT
Organism: Bathyarchaeia archaeon; assembly: GCA_049521055.1. GTDB lineage: Archaea > Thermoproteota > Bathyarchaeia > 40CM-2-53-6 > 40CM-2-53-6 > FEN-987. The sequence continues at coordinate 7,284 of JBEKPE010000072.1, read as the reverse complement.
TTTCAGATTCGCTTGGCTACTAAACAGAAGGTCTTCCTACGGGACGCAACTGGACTAGTCCGGTCCTTCACTTGGTATGATGCGACGATATTGAGCCTGGCCGTAACCGGGCCAACCCTGTTCGGAATCTCCTCCCAAATAGGCTACGTAGCCCCTAACGGGCCTGGAGCCGACTTTACACTTTCCGCGATTATCGGCTTCCTGTTCATGATCCCCCTCGCAGTAGTCTACTACATCTTTTCGGTTCAGATGCCAAGATCTGGAGGAGACTATGTGTGGCTCGGGCGGACACTGAATCCAATTTTGGGATTCGTTGGGGGTTGGGCTATGTTCATTTCATTCATTGCACTTCTGGCAAGCGCCTCTGTAACTGAACCCGCGGTCGTCATGCCAGACGTCGGCGTGGCCTTGGGATACATCTGGAACAATCCAGGACTGATTTCATGGGGTCAGAACTTTGCAAGTAGTACCACAAACCTCTTCGCTGGGACACTGCTAACCATAGTTATCGGAATTGTAATAGCAAGTTTCACGCCAAGAATTTACAGCCGCATCATGCTTGTCCTCGCGGGCATAATCTTCATTGCATCTTTCATTTTCATCGGTGCCTTTGCGACTGCAACAAGTTCCTCATTTGCGTCAGGGCTCAGTAGTTTAACGAATGGGAGTCTGACGGTTAATGGGGTAGTATCTCAAGCCGCGACGGCGGGTATGGCCTTCGTTCCTGTGAATAATACCGCCACTTTCCTAGCCATTCCATTCGGCGTCTTGCTCTTCAACGGATTCAATTATTCTGTCTACATCTCTGGCGAAGTGAGGAATGTGAAGAATGGCATGATGTGGGGTGTGCTAGTTGCACTCGCAATCTGCGGAATTCTCGATGTGACAGGGCTTTATTTCGTGACGAACGCGGAAAGTTACCCATTCATGCAAGCAGTGTTTGGGTTATTCGGCGCCGGTAAACTCTCCTTGGGAGTTTCTCCATGGTCGCCTGTTTTCATCCCGGCGGTCCTAAGTAACCCGTACCTTTCGAGTTTCGTGGAGATCGGCTTCCTATTATTCAACTTCTGGTGGGCAGCAGGCCTCGCTATCTGCATTTCAAGATATGTGTTCGCATTCTCCTTCGACCGAGTACTACCAACAGTTTTCGCAGATGTGAATGACCGGCTGCACGTCCCGCTGAAGGCAGTCGGGTTGACGTTCGTAATATCCGTCATCCTAGCATACATCGCCATATACACCACATACATTGGACAGCTTCTCAACGTGGTCACGATCTGGGCCATAGTGTGGATTCTGGTAGGAGTTTCAGCCGTGGTCCTTCCATTTTGGAAGAAAGAATTCGCCAAGGGTCTCATCGGTGGTCGCTGGTTACTTCCAATCTTTGGCGTTCTAACAATCATAGGCATGGGAATCACATTCTACTGGTCTGTTTCAAACCCTGCAATTGGGCCCTCGACTTTCGGATCAACAATCCTGCTAGTCGTGATATTCGGGTCCGCTGTGGTCATCTATCTCGTGCGCTACTTCTACTTCAAGGGCAAAGGTCTGGACTTGATCCGTGGCCAGATGGAGATACCGCCAGAATAAGGAAACTAAACGACTCAGAAATCGCCGAACTGATAACAAAGCTCCAAACTCTCAAGTCCAGCGGCTTCCGCAGGACCATTTCGGGATGGCAAATGATTCCTAGCTAGCTTTGTTTAGCTTGGCGGAAAATTGTTCCGTTGGACGATTGCCATTCCAGAACGCCCGGTCCCCACGTCGGAGTGTAGGAACTAGCGTCATTCTGTCAACGCCTGAATGAATTATCGTTTGTAGAGGCCGCTTTTATGGTGGGACGTCGCTCTAGGCTGAGTCGGTGTTGAATGAGATGCTCCCTGCAGATTCAGCTAAGGTGGATCATAAACGGAAGGCCGTCGTGGAAATTCTAGGATGGTATGGATTGATAGCCGTAGTAATTGCCTACGGAACTGTGAGTCTGAGCTTTGTTTCACCAAACAGTTACGTCTATCAGTTCTTGAATCTAAGTGGATCCGTAGGGCTTGGCCTAGTGGCATACGCAAGGCGGGCGTATCAAAATGGCGTTCTAAATGTGGTTTGGGGGGCTATAGCTGTCGTGGCTTTGATGCGGATGATCCTCTGAACTCGACGGTGCAGATTGAAGCGGAATAACCCTCCAAGCTTTACCTATGCAGCTGTTGGCAGGAACTTGTCTACTCGTTTCCTGAGTTCCATTGCCGCTTTTGACCACTTTCCGTCGCACACATTGTTCAGGTAACTGTCATTCTCGAACTCGAGGGAGAGATATCCACGGTACCCAGAATTTCGTAGGGTAACAAAGAACCGTTTCCAATCGACGACACCCTCACCAAGAAACGGGAAAATGAAAGTTTCTCCAAGACCGCCGGGTTTGCCAAAAGCGTCTTTCACATGTACGTGTCGCACCTTCTCGCCCAGCATTTTCGCCGCCCATACGGGATCGTTGCCATAAACCACGAAGTGAGATGGATCGAGGTTCACGCCCAAATACTTGGAATCGAAGTAGCTCAGAAACTCCTTAACAGTATAGTAGTCGTGCACCAACATTCCGAATACGGGTTCAACTGTAACGACGACATGATTGTTCTCAGCCGAGTCAACTAGATCCGAAAATGAGTCGACAACAACTTTCCAAGCTTCGCCTTCTGAAATATCCCGACCGATCCTCTGAAAGCCAGGATTCCATGTCATCGGCCCTGTGAAGACATTCATCAAGGGGATTGACAATTCGCTAGCTTCCCTCAACATGGAAGTCAGGAGCTTCAGTCGCTTATTCCTGACTTTACGATTCTTTGTTACGAGATCCTGCCAGCACATGATGTTCGAGACAGCGAGACCACGCCTTCTTGTCTTCTTGGTCAAGTCTCTTAGTTGCTTGGTGCTCCGGAAATGCTGACCGAGCATCCATTCGACACCCTGATACCCGGCGTTCGAGATTACACGGATCGCTTCATCCGTTGAGGGGGAGGCCCAAACGGCCGGGGAGGTCATGTAGTAAGGAATGAATGACAGCTTCCAGCCTGAGGACTTTGTCAATTTCCTAGAAGGAGCCTCCTATCTCTTTCGCGACGAGGGCTATCTCCTTCAAGCATTTTTCATTCTCCGCTTTCTCGCCCAGGGTAAACTGGTTCATGCCCGCATCAACATACTGTTCGACGTCCCTTCGGAGAGTTTGCAGGTCTGTCCGGTTGATGAGGTTCGTAAATACAAATTTCCCTTCAGGATATTTGCGCTTGTTCAACTCGTCGAGGATCACCTTTCGCATTTTCGAGTATTCGTTAGGTTTGGGATAGCTTTCATCAAACCATCTCGGACCTATCGGCATCCATCCATCAGCATACTTTCCCGCGGCATGAAGCGACACTGACAGATGTCCGCCCCACCATATTGGTGGGCCTGGCTTCTGAATCGGTTTGGGCTCGAGAGCGGCATTCTTTGCGCGAACATATTTGCCATGAAAGTCCACGGGCCCCGGTTCAGTCCATAAGCGTTTCATTAATCGGATCGCTTCAAGGCTGAACGCGATCCTTTCCCTATTCTCGTGCCATTCCGAATACCCTTCAAATTCCGGTTGGTACCACCCAAATCCCACCCCAACTATCAGACGACCGTCCGAGAGATAATCAGTAGTTGCGGCCATCTTCGCGAGCATGCCGGGAGGGCGCAATGGGAGTGGGGTAACTGCTGTTCCCAGTCTGATCGTGACGGTTTTCGCCGCGAGGTAAGGAAGGAGGGACCAAACGTCGATATGATTGTTTGAGTTTGGAAGCATGAAATGATCAGTTACAAGAAAATAATCATATCCAGCCTTTTCGGCTTCTACGGCGAGTCTTTCGATAAGCTTAGGATTTGCTCGGCCCGTAACAGCGATTCCACACTTCAATCCACGTACCTCACTGAAAGACGTCGATGTAGATCAAGGCTAATATACGAAGCGACTTGCCCTTTCTTCCTCGAGATGACAGCCAATGACCACACCAGTACCATCTGGAATGAGAATTACTCAGGTCGCCGTAGTTGTGAAGGATTTGCGAAAAACGATGGAGGCATATCATAGGATCCTTGGATGGGGGCCCTGGAGTGTCTACGAACACAAACCTCCAATCCTCCACCACCAGGAACTCCACGGCAAATCGGCTAATTATTCCATGCTTGGTGCGGAAGTCCACTGTGACCCGATCGACTTCGAGATCCTACAACCCTTGGAAGGACCAAGTATCTACAAGGAATTCCTAGAAGAGAAGGGAGAAGGGCTGCACCATGTTTCCGTTGTGAGCCCCGCTGAAGATGTTGAAAAAGCACTCGCAGATTTCAAGAAGAACGGCGTCGATGTCATGATGAGCGGAAGACTAGGCGAAAATATCAGATTCTACTACATGAATACTGAACCTGTGTTGAAGATGGTGGCAGAAACAGTTAGTGGCCACGCGATTTCCATGAAGCCTATCTACACCTATCCTTAACATTCATCCATCGACAATACAAACAGGCATCGCACAAGACAAAGCGAAGGTGGCTTCAGATGTCCGATTTCAGCATACCCGGCGTTGAGCAAGGGATCATTGATGGTCTGGCAAGTAAGACCGTTGAAGTAGCTCGTGGGCTGTTTGAGAACCACCTAGTAACATCAACATTTGGCGTCGTAAGCAACCGAATCCCGAACACAGACTACGCACTAATCACTCCCAGTGGTTTCAGCAAACTCACGCTCAACACGCAGCATCTGATCATCGTGGACCTCGACGCCAAGCTTGTTCAAGGGAAGTTCAGACCGTCCGTGGAAACCGCAATGCATACATACATTCACAGGAACCGGTCCGAAATCAGTACGGTGATTCACACGCACTCGCCGATGGCCTGCGCTTTTGCTGCAGCGAATATGGAAATTCCATGCGTCTCCGCGGAACAGGCCTTCTATCTTGGGGGTAGGGTGCCTCTAGTACGGAAATACTCACTTCCAGGCACAACGGAACCTGCCGAGTTGGCTGCAATCCTCAAGGCGCTCGAGAAATGTGATGCCGCTCTCCTAAGAAAGCATGGAGTTGTCGTCGTTGGGAGGACACCCGAAGAAGGGTTGGAGACCGCGATAGTGCTGGAGGATATTGCCAACATGGCTGTCCATTCAATGGTTCTTGCGAAACCTAGGGAGTTCACAAGAAAAGAACTCACCTATCTGAAAGTCTTCAAACGAACAAGGTATGGGCAACATCCCTCCACAAAATGACCCCTCCACATGGGCATGAGCTAGCTTGAGTGGCAACTACCTAGCCGCGATAGACGCAGGAACCGGCAGCGGTAGGTGTGTAATCTTTGACTCTGAAGGACATCAAGTCGCCATGGCTTCAAGGGAGTGGACTCATCCGACGATCCCAGAATTTCCAGGCGCCTTTGTCTTCGAAACCGCGCGAAATTGGACGCTTATCTGCGAGTCAATACACGAAGCGATCGACAGAGCCAAAATTCGACCCGATGAAATTCGCGGCATCAGCGCGACCAGCATGCGAGAGGGCATGGTGCTCTATGATGAGGCTGGCAGAGAGATCTGGGCATGCCCGAATGTAGACTCGCGCGCGAGAAACGAAGTTGCGCAGATGATCAGGAAAGGTCTCGCTAAGAAGATCTATTCCAAGGCCGGCGATTGGCTCGCGATTACTTCGCCGCCAAGGTTCCTTTGGATAAAGAAACATGAGCCAGAGATCTTCAAGAAAACTGCCCATATGACGATGATAAGCGATTGGATCCTTCACAGACTAACAGGAAAATTCGCTACCGATCCTTCGATTGGCTCAAGCTCAAATCTATTTCAACTCGCAAAAAGGACTTGGTCGGACGAAATCATCGAATGGTGTTCATTACCTAGAGGTATATTTCCGGAAGTAAAGGAACCAGGAACGGTGCTAGGTGAGGTCACCGCTGAGGCCGCCGCCGAAACGGGTTTCAAGGCGAGAACCTCTGTAGTCGTAGGTGGGGCTGACACTCAGCTCGGCCTTATCGGTATAGCAGCGGTCCAGCCCTATGATTCAGCCACAATTGGTGGAACCTTCTGGCAACAAACAGTTGTCACAGAGAAACCGATCATAGACCCAAAGATTCGATTGCGCACCCTTTGCCATGCAGTTCAAGGCATGTGGATGACCGAAGGAATAGGTTTCCTATGTGGATTGACAATGCGATGGTTCAGGGACGCATTCTGCGAACGAGAAAAAGAGATCGCGACTCGGGAAGGAGTTGACGCATACTATTTACTTGAAAGACAGGCCGAACACGTTGAGCCTGGGTCAAACGGCGTCATCCCTATTTTCTCGGATGTGATGAACGCTAGAAGATGGATTCATTCCTCCCCCTCCTTTCTACAATTCGACATCAACCAACCCCAAGCATCCGGCAAGAAGGAATGCGTTAGGGCGATTGAAGAGAGCGCGGCGTATGTAGCACTGGGCCACCTGCAAATACTGCAAGCACTCACCCACAGAAAAATGAAACAAGTTGTATTCTGCGGGGGCGCATCGAAAGGCTTCCTGTGGCCCCAAATACTAGCAGACGTGTTCGGAATCAAGGTCAAGGTTCCAATGATCAAGGAATCCACTGCCCTAGGCGCGGCAATTTGCGCAGGAGTGGGCGTCGGAATATTCCGGAACCTGAAAGAAACCGCGAGGGATCTGGTCAAATGGGAGCGAACCTTCGAGCCCAACCAGACCACCCATGGGAAATACGTGAAATTGTACAACCAGTGGAGCAAAGTGTACAAGCATTCGTTAGAGATGGTGGAAGAAGGTTTGGTGCAGCCGATGTTCCGAGCCGCCGGGACATAGGGCGACTATCTGCCGAGAATGAGACTCATCCGTGAACTTGAAATTGACTTAGGAATACGAAACGGAGAATGGCTAAAGAACTAGCCTGCAAGTATTGACCAGCTGAGATAGAAATGGCGACCATAACCGAGGTACAAGAAGTGCCGCAGAACGACTACGCAAAGTATGGTCTAACGAAGGACCTGTTGCGTGAAATGCTCAGGAAGATGCTCATTATTAGAAAGTTCGAGGAGAAAGTTGAGGAACTATTCATTGTCAAAGGATTATTGATCGGCCCATCTCACCTGTACCTAGGCCAAGAAGCGATTGCGACAGGCGCGATGATGGCTCTTCAGCCCAACGACTTAACCGTAACCACTTACCGTGGCCACGGACACGCTTTAGCCAAAGATGTTCCGTCGAACCTCTGCATGGCGGAACTTTTTGGAAA
>JBEKPE010000071.1:0-11301 GCA_049521055.1 Bathyarchaeia archaeon | reverse complement strand
CCGGGAGAGGGATTTGAACCCTCGCGGCCCGAAAGGACCACAGGCTTACGGTTCTTGATTCCAGGCTTAGGCTTCGGTAATCTGCCCCTTACCAGGCTAGGGAACCCCGGCTCCTTCCGTCTGAAAACCCCAAGCCGAATTTAAGCCTGCTCGCGCAACGCCATAGAAAACTACGCCCCACCACCACTTCGATCATTTGGGGCCTAATGTTTCCACATTGCAGGGTACGTGCCACGGTCCATGATAACACGTTCAATCTTTACCGCCTCTCCCCTCTCTTGGTCAAGCATTTCCCTGGACGTGAGCAGCGCTCGTCCCAAGCCCACTGCCTCCCCCTTCAAAGTGAAAATGGAAACTAGTCTGTTCCGTTCTATCGCCGAATCCAATTGCAAAAGACCCGGCAACGCTAAGTCAGCACCGTGGCAGACAGAGTCGACTGCCGAATCGCGGATAACAACCTTAGGAAGGGAGGTCAGCGCGACTTCCATTGGTTGGATGATTTTCCGCAATGCACGGTCGTCGCCAGATTCAAAGTCGCTCTGGGCAGCGCTCAGCTGATGTAAGGTGACAAGCGTCGTATCTTCTGTGAAGGGACCTGCACGTGTTCTCCTCAGCTCTCGCATGTGCGCTCCGCACCCCAGGATCTCGCCTATGTCCGAGCATAGCTTCCGCATGTATGTCCCGGCTTGGCATGAGCATTTGAAAAGGACCTTCCTCCCATCGATCTCGTACACGTCGAGTTGGTAAATGAAACGTTTCCTAGTATCCCTCTTCACCGACGCCCGCACCGGAGGCTTCTGATATATCTCGCCAACGAACTCGTTCAGAAGATCGCGGATAGTGTTTTCTGGTATGTCGGCGTGAACCTGCATTAGGCATACGTACTCCTTGCCAGAGAAGAGGAAACCTTGAACGACTTTCGTGGCTTCCTCCAGCGCGACTGGTAGGATGCCGGTTACCTTTGGATTACCCCGACTATGAGGTCTCTAGGGTTCCGCCGTGACCGGCGTGTGAAAGTTTCATCATGCGCTTTATCCAAGCCACTACTTCATGGCTCGAAGGCCCTGGAGGTTTGTCCAGATTTATGAGTCCGTATTTTATCCTCAACTGTATCGACCTGTCTTCGGGCCTGCAGCCGTAACTCGGATTCGTTGTCTCCTCAACCTTCGTAATCAACTCCCGGTTCACAGTCCAAGGCGTAACAACCTGCAAACAATTCACCTCACAGCAAGAGGTAGTGCTGTGACGCTATTAAAGAGAGAAATATTATTCGGAGAGTCTAAGGCTTACTGATTGACGACGACTTTCGTGTCAGTTTGCTGACTGCGGCCTCGTGGGCATAACGTCTTCTTTCATATACTTCGTTTTCTTGCCCTTCGTAATCGCCTTCTCAACATCCTCGTCCGCGGCGCCTTTCTTGAGTTCGACGAGTTCAGATGTGGGTTCGAGATGGTCGACATTTGTTCTCCTTCGTCTTACACCGCTGACAGATTTTGGTCCCGTTACGAGCACAAAGTTCTTGTCGACAACATCTACAACTACGCATTTCTTGCCTGTTTCACGGCCTGAGAGTTTGACGCAGACTCTTCCTACTTCCATTCCGGGCATAGATTGTCACTTAGATTGATTTGGCGAAGTAGACGTGTGGGAATAAATAAGTGTACCCTAACTTGCCGACTCTTTCAGCTTCCCTCTTTGCATAAGGAAATTGCGTACGGCGTCTATTATGATTGCTTTCGTCCTTTCGATGGAGTATAGGCTCGTGTCGATCTTAAGGTCGTAAATAGATAGGTCGGTTACGTCAATCCCGTAATATTTCTTGTACCGCTGTTTTTGGATAGATTCTCGGTTTTCAGTTTCGCTCATGGCATCTCCCACCTTGCTTCCGTCGCGTTCTGCGATCCTCTTGAATCTTACGTCATCGGGTGCAGTCAACAGTACCGTTAGGTCCGCAAGATCCCTCACCATCCACGCTCCGAGCTGGGCATCGATAACAACTCCTCCCTTCTTCGCTTCGGCCTTTGTTCGTTCATCTAGCATTCGATCTATGCTGGGGTCGTCGGCCGCACGGTGGCTGAAGGCTTCTAGAGACATTTTATGTTGTTTCGCAAGATCCCTGAATAATTCGCCGGCGGAGACATAACGGAGGTTTAGGGCCTCAGCCAAGGCTTTTGCGTAAGTCGACTTTCCGGTTCCATGGGGGCCACTCACCGTGATAACCGGCCCCGGCAAAGGTATTCTACCCGACTCTGGTTCCTTGTCGAACCATCTCTCGAACGCATGCGTGGCAGAGTGTGCCGCCAAAGGGCCTTGATGGCCGTTTTGAGGATCTTGCTCCACGTCTGAGGGATTTGGGTTCCGCGCCGCGTAGTGGTGAGCCGCATGACCCGCACACGCCGCGGCCAGGGCCTACTCTATGATAATGTATTGCAGTCGCTCCGCCCGGGAGTCTTACGTTCTTCCGTTTTATGTTTCGGTTACGAAGGGCTCGTCTTGGCAACTAGCTATCACTCATCCCGATTCCGAAAATCCTCATCAGTGGAAGGTTGACTGAGAAGGAGCAGAGTAGGTACCAGTAAAAGAACCTAAGGGAAGTGCCCATCATTGGGAGCGGAAACGGAGCAAATGCCACCGTGTTGGATCCGAGGACAGCGTTCAGCAGGTACCATATCAGAAGAAAAGGAACGAACGTCACGGCGGTAACTTTCATTTGTTCCATGCTTGCTCGAGACTGCTGCTTCATCATGGCTTGGCTCTTCTTCATGAGCTTCGACGTTGTCTGCTCGTCTTTCGCTTTCTTTGCGGCGTTCAACTCTTTTTGCCAAGCTTGTACCTCTTTCATGGTTGACCTAACCATGTCGTAATCCACCAGCACCTTGGCTGCAGTAGACGAAATCAGCGCCATCATAGCGGCTATTCCGATCGTAAACAGAGTGGAGAGGGGAATTTGGGGAGGGTTGCCGATATAGGGCGAGAGGGCTTCTTTGACCCAGGCAACAATTGGAGTAGTAATGAAGCCTAAGCCGAAGGGGGCGCTTGAGTTCGTGTTCGTTGTGGTCGTGCTATTTGTCGTCGCGCTCTGATAAACGTGAATTGCGTTCGGAGCTAGAGTAGAGGTCTGCTGAGCCGCGGATGGCTGCACTAGCAGGAACGTAATTGCTACAGCGATGAGACAAACTACAATAATGATTGCTGGGCCGGTTGAGGATTTCATGATTGGGCCCCGACTAATTTACGCACGGCTTCGAACAACTCCTGCGCTGCTTGCTTCTGCTTACCTGCATCATTTCTTATAACCTTAACAGGAGCACCGGTGACAACCGCAGAGGCTGCTGCAGTAGCTCTCGACCACTGCAGGTCAAATAAAATATCCTCAAATAACGACTGTTCTCGCTTCCGATCGGTATCAACCTTCCGTCTCCCCGCAATCTGCTCAGGATCCGCTTCTATGAGTACGAACAGTCGTGGGCTAAGTCTCTGAAGCACGTTCTGGGGAAGACCTGCCCACATGCCTACGTTCGTCCTAACGAACATGTGGGTGTCAACAACAATTGTCCCTTGTCCCGCTCGGTTTGATATTTCGTTGGCTGCGAGCTCCTGAACTTTCCGCTGAGTTTCGATTCCCTGCTCTCTCATCTCGTCCCTGTTCATCTCTTTGCCGAGCTCCCGCATTATCTCATTCATGATTGTCCCGAAGTTCAAGACCGCTAAGTTTACTCTATTTTGCTTCGCTAAGTCCTGCAACTCGTTGAGAACGGTGGTTTTCCCAACGCCGGGAATTCCGGTCACTACGACCGTCCGTGACAGCGCCTATTCACCCAAGAACCCTCTGGCGGCTGGGTACAGTTCTGTAATCCTCTCTTGCACGAAGATCTGATAGTATTGCTCTATAATGCCCACCGTTAGGAGGATGCCCGTCCCTGAACCAAAGGCTCCAAGGAAGTTCGCAACTCCAGCAATGAGGCCGATCATGATAGCTCCCAGAATTGTGACAACCGGTATGTACCTGTCGAGAACCTGCCTTATTGGGACTTCAGATCGCCTGAAGCCCTCGATCTGCATCCCAGAATCCAATAATTGCCTGGCGACGGTGCGGGAATCCATGCCTCCAACCTCAACCCATGTTATCGCGAAGAATACACAGCCCATGATTAACAGGGCTAGGTACACCAAGGCTCTCAATGGGTCGGCAAGCGTGAGGGTGAGGCTCTGAGGTGGGACGACGTAATAGACGAGTCCTCCGGACGGCTGATATTGAGTTCCCTGAACGGTGAATGTGCCAACCAGGTTTAGCCAGAAGTTGGCGTTGAGGTTGTTGTACCTCTGCCAGATCAGTTGTGAGATGAAGTAAATGTTACCGAAGAGGGCGGCGGCGAAGATCACTGGAATGTTTGAGACATAGAATAGCTTCAGGGGGAATTTCCCACGGAAGCCACGATACCTCGCATATGATACGGGGATTTCAACGCGCATGCCGTTGAAGTAAATGATTATCGCGAAGACCCCTAGCGTGGTCATGAACGCAACCATGTCTGGAAGCCCTCCCGTGCGCGCACGGACACTTCGTACAGTGCCGGTACCGACTCCCTGAGCGAAGGCGATTATTGCGCCTAAGTATTTGCCGTCTGACATCGGTCCCATCGGTGCTACTGAATCCCACCAAATTGTGGACGCTACACCGGCAGCGATGAAGAGGCTGATTCCGCTTCCCAGCCCCCAGCCTTTCTGTAGAAGCTCATCCAGCAAGAGTACGATAAGTCCTGCCGCGACTAGTTGAAGCATAATTACGATTTCCGTAGTCACTGGGATGGAGCCATAGGTCCCACCGAGTATGTAGGCTGAAGCTTCGAAAACTGTCATGACAACCGAGAGGATCTTGCTTGCGCTCGTGAATAATGATCGGTCCTCGGGGTTGCTCATGTCAATATTTACCATTTTCGACCCAGCCAAGACTTGGAGAATCAAGCCGGCGGTGACTATGGGGCCGATACCAAGTTCCATAAGCGTGCCGCGGTTTGAAGCGAAGATTACCCTAAGCGAACCTAGGGGATCGTTCAGTCCGGCATTGCCTATTCCGTAGAGGGGCGTTTGTGACATTATGAAATAGATAATGAGTGCAATAGCGGTCCAGAAAATCTTCTCGTTAAACGCAACCTTCCTATCCGGCGATTTAATGTCGGGGAAGAACCTAGCAATTGGCTTGAAGAGCTCGATGAAACGAACCATTCAATTTCACTTGTCGGCAGTAGCGGTAACTAGTTCTCCGCCTGCTTCTTTCAGCTTCTTCGCAGCGCCTTCGGAACACTCGTCCACTTTTACTTGAACGGGTCGCGAGATGGAACCCGACCCTAGCAGTTTCCTGAAACCAAGCTCCTTCAAATCCACCACAACTCTCTCCCCCGCTAACTGAGCCTTCTTCTCAGCAACAAGTTTGTCAACCAATCCTGACAGTTGCCACAGGTCCATTGTCCGTCCTGGATCCTTGCTTGCGGAAACTGGCGTGAAGCCTTTCTTTCCCTTGTAATGCATATGCGCGAATTCCCCGGTCCTGATCAGTCGCGAACGCTTGTGTCTATATCTTCCAGATATGCCGGCTCCTCCCTGCATTCCGGTGCCCCTGTGTTGGCCAGATGTACCCCAACCATGAGTACGCGAAGCTCTAAGACGACGACCTTTCCTCAACCTTGTGGCCAATTGGGTAACCTTCACTTTATCGTCGATTGAATCACGCGAGCTTCAGAAGTGCCTAAGATAAATGTTTCCGGCGTCACGGGGTCAGCACGATCTTACCACAATCCCCTGAACCAACTAGCTTCATTGCGTCATCGAGTTGGTTGAGGGACATTCGATGAGTTATCAACGGTCGTAGGTCAACCTTTCCCGACTTAAGGATCGCCTCAAGCTTGTACCAAGTCTTGAAGATTTCGCGCCCCACAATCCCACGAACATGAGCTTCTTTGAAGATCAGGTCATCGCCAACGTTCAGTCTCACTTCTCTCGATGGGAGTCCAAACAAAATGACGGTCCCGCCATTACGCACTGCACGAAATGCATTGCCAATGGCCGTCTCATTCCCCGACATCTCCAGAACCACTCCTGCGCCGCGCCCTTCGGTATCCGCATGAATCTCCGCCACTGCGTCTCGTTCCTTGGAGTTGATGGTCTTCGAGGCGCCCATTCGAGACGCAAGCTTCAACCTGTATTCGTTAATGTCAACGGCTGTAACTGAAAGAGCTCCAGAGACATTCGTAAGCGCTACTGCTGAGAGGCCTACGGGACCGCAGCCGAAAATTGTGACGTCGTTTCCCGCGATGTCAGCGGCAAAAGCGGCGTGCACTGCGTTTCCTAAGGGTTCCAGAATTGACGCGGTTTCGGTCGGGATCTCCCTTGGAATGGGCCAAGCATTTTGCTCGGGGATCTTGACGTACTCGGCAAATGATCCGTCCACATCGACCCCTATAATTCGCAGTCTTTCACATATGTGTGAGTTACCGGTTCGGCATTGGTAACACGTGCCGCACGCGATGTGGCTCTCCGCAGCGACCATATCCCCTACTTTTCTCGAGGTCACGTCGGGCCCGACCTCCACGACTTCACCAGCGAATTCATGCCCGATGATACGTGGAGGTTTGATGTGTTCTTGCGCCCACTCATCCCACCTATAGATGTGATAATCTGTCCCACAAACTGAAGTCACTTTCACCTTGACGAGAACCTCACGATAGCCCGGCAGGGGGCGATCGGCCTCGATTTGTTTCAACCCGGGTTCGGGGCGAATCTTCGCGAATGCCTTCACGATCGGTTCGTGGTTCTAACGACGCGTTCGACCTTTATGTTTTGCTTGCAGATTCCACGGGCAAACCTATTTTGGCAACATCTTTGGACTCAAGCAACAGATGAGATCCAATGGCGCAATCAAGTGTCAAAAGAGATCCGCGTTCTTTCCTGCGCCGTGAATACGATAGGTTGGTTTCGGAGGACCTTGATTGGAGAATCCGGATCTTAGCAAGTAGTAGCGGGCCTTGGACCATAGTATCGGGCAAGAAGGTTCTGATGCTCTGTTCGAATAATTACCTCAACCTAACAAACCATCCCAAAGTGAAGAGAGCCGCTTTGGAGGCAATAGAGAAATTCGGTGCTGGCTCCGGTTCTGTTCGACCGATTGCCGGTACAATGCAAGCGCACGTAGAGCTTGAGAAAGCTCTTGCCAAGTACAAGCGTACCGAATCATCTCTCGCGTACTCGACTGGTTTTGCGGCGAACGCGGGCTTGATTCCGCAACTCGCGGGTGAAGGGGATTTGATCATCAGTGACGAACTCAATCATGGGAGCATAATCGACGGCGTGCGTCTCAGTCGTGCTGAGAGAACTGTCTACAAGCACCGAGACGCCGAGGATCTCAAGCGCGTATTGGACGAAGCTGAGCTGAAGAGTTACAAACAAATCTTGATCGTTACTGACGGCGTCTTCAGCATGGACGGCGATATCGCACCAGCCGACGACATTGTTAAACTCGCAGCACAACACGGTGCAATGACCTACATCGACGACGCCCATGGGGATGGAGTCCTTGGGGAAGCTGGACGAGGAATTACTTCCCACTTCCATATCGAAGGGAAGGTCGACGTAGAGATGGGAACTTTCTCGAAAGCGTTCGGCGTCGTAGGCGGCTACATTGCCGGCTCGGCGGACCTGGTGAACTATGCGTTGAACAAGTCGAGAACCTGGCTTCTGAGTGGCTCTCACCCGGCGAGTGTTGTTGCGTCATGCAAAGCGGCCATCGATGTCGTTGAGCATGAGCCTGAACATTTGAAGGCGCTTTGGGAAAATACGCGTTACTTCAAAGCTGGGTTGGGCAACCTAGGCTTTGATACGGGTGCCAGCGAGACTCCGATTACGCCGGTGATTGTTGGCCAGAGTTCGACGGCACGGAAGATGAGTGAAATGTTGTTCGACGAGAACGTCTTCGCTCTTCCAATTTTGTTCCCTATGGTCGCCCGCGATAAAGCAAGAATACGAACAATAATGAACTCTGGGCATTCGAAAGCTGACTTAGACTTTGCACTTCAAGCGTTTGAGAAGACGGGTAAGGCGCTTGGGGTAATCTAGGTTGATTACGCAACCCAGTCTTTCGGAGTGACGATTCCGTAGGTACTACGGAGTGCTTCGTACACTGCGAAGGCCATTGAGCCTACAGTGCTCGTTGATCCAAAGCTTCTTGTCCAGCAGTCCTTAACGCCGGCTAGTGTGAGAATGATTTTTGGTGTTTCCCCTCCCACGAGGCCGAGTCCCCTAGGTCCGGGTAGTACTTCGATTGCAACGCTACCGGTCTTTCCTCTCACCCTAAATGGGATTGAATGAGCCTGACCGCAACCACACTCCCAACTGCCGCATCCGCGTCGTATTGGGACGACTCCTAGCTTGGCGGCTAGGGTTGCTTTGTCAATCGCACTGCGCACCTGTCTAGCCTTACCTTGGCCGACGCCGAGAAAGCCCGTACCGTTCCCAACTGCGACCACTGCTTTGAATCTTGATTTCTCGCCTGCGTCGGTTTGTTTCTGTACGAATCCTATGCCGAGAACTTCCTGTTTCAAGCCAGGCAGAAGTACGTCGACTATCTCGGGTTCTTTTATCTTCAGTCCTTGCGTGAAGATATCCTCAAGCGAGACTATTTCTCCGCTCTGGACCATTCTGCCGACTTTGGTCTTGGGAATCCAGCCTGCCTCAGATCTTTGGGTTTGCGCGGTCTGCATTTTAACGTCTCCTCGACAACTTGTGCGTGTCTATGTATTCATCCAAATGTGCTCCACTCCGAAACGTCCCGCCTTTAGCCATGAGCGTTAGCTTCCTGTAAACTTGTGTGGTTATGAATCGTTTGTCACGCAATGTTCGAAGCCTCACGCGAATCGACCTTATTCGAACCACCCATCTCCTCTTCCGGTGGGTAGCGCTTCCCTTGATGCTCCCCGGCCCTTTGTGACGCCCAGCCAACAATTCTTTTCGGCGTGCCCGTTTTCTTCCTCTACTGATTCCGAGTTGGGGGACTTTCCTGATGCTACCTTCGTGGATGAGTTTGCGGATCTCTTCGCGGGTTATCGCTGATGACACTCTATCGGTGTCCTCTGGGTCGACCCAGACTCTGGTGAGGCCGACCTTCAGGATTTTGGCAGCCAATCGTTTCTGGCTTACAACGCTCATTTCTTACTCCTCTTTTTGCCACTCTTTCCGGTGCGGCGTTTCTTAGCTTCTTTCTTTGCGGGCTTTTCTGTTCCTTTCGTCTCTGATTTTGGTGTGGGTTCTTCTGTAGTTCCTGTTGTTGTTTCGGTAGCTGATTCGGTCGGAGTCTCAACGGCGCCCTCGGTAGGCTCCGCAAGTGTTTCGGGTGCGATTTCGGCTGGTTTCTTCAGTCCCGGGTTTAGGATTCTGATGTTAGCTTTCTTTGCCTCATCCACAATTTGTACTCGCTTGTTCTCTCCGACCGTATGAGCTATTCTTGCGGCCTGAGTCTTTGAATCGATCCCCTCAAGATCTTTGGGTCGCCACACCATGACCTCCTTGAGGCCTGACGGGTGCATGCCGCGCGTTGCCCTCGGTCTCGAGTAACCTATCTTTACTACGGGCGGCCATCCTTCTTTGCTTCGTCTGACTCGGCTTGTCTTGCCATGCGGGGCGCGCCATGCTTCCTTAACTCTCTTGTAACGCCAGCTCTCCTCGCGGACGAAGCGGGGTCTCTTGTATGACATCTACATGCCCTCCTTCTTCTCGAAGATGTATATCCCGTCTAGGAACACTCGCTGATCTTTGTCCGGTATCCTGGTTCCGTCTTGAATGTTCGCGGCGGTTTGACTCACATCTCCGAGGCTGTTTCCTTGGACGTGTAGTTCGTCGCCTACAACTTTCACCTTGGCATTTCCAACGATTCTAATGACACGTGAAGTCTTCTCGCCCGTGAAGTTGTCTATTGTGAGTTTCTTTTCCTTCTCGATTACCTTTACCGTCACCGGGAAGTGCGCGTAAACAATCTTGAGTTTGTAAGTATAACCCGATGTGACACCGCGGATCATATTGCGAACGTGCGCTAGGGCCGTGCCAACCAATGCGACTTCACGTTTTCTAGCCCATGGCGCAAAGATTCTAAGTGTCTGATCCTTTAGGTCGAATTGAACGGGTAGGTGTGCGAAGTCTTCTTCTAGTGTACCCTTCGGTCCTGTGGCTTTGATTCTCCTGCCCTCGACACTTAGTTGAACTCCTTCGGGGATCGGGAGTGTCCTTTCTGCTAATTCGGTGAGTACCAAGCTTTTCCAACCTACATGTATTTCTTGAATCCTAGGGCCGGCGCTAGTTCCCGAAAGCATTGTCGGCAGAGGTAGAGGTCGTACTTGCGGATGACGGGGCCGTATTGGCCGCATCGCCTACACGGCCTGCTGCCCTTTCCGTACTTGCGAACTTTCTTCTGTTTTATCTTGGCCATTCTAGCTAGGCCTCCTTAATTTGTACCCCAAAGTTGTCCGTGACGAATTTGATTGCATCTTCCCGAGTTACTCTATGAGATTTGCCAATCCGGGAAGGCCTTATCCTCCTTCTCTTAACACGGAAACCGGGGCGTTCCAGCGATGCGACAACATCCATTCCGAAGATGCCTAACTCCGGCACGTACTTGGTGCCTGGAATCTCGATGTGCTCTTTTATTCCAAAAGCGAAGTTTCCGTTTTCGTCAAAGCTAGATCGCTTAACTGAGTTACTTATCGCTTCAAGGCCGCGCTTCAGAAATGCAGTGGCCTTCTCACCCCGTAATGTCGTTAGGCAGGAGACCGGCTCTCCTTCACGTATATTAAACTCCTTTATCGTCATCTTGGCTTGTTTGGTGCAGGGCTTTTGGCCGGTGAGCTCGATAAGTATCTTCTTTGCTTTTTCGAGCATCTCGCCCGATTTCCCTACTCCAATATGGACTGTGACCTTCGCGAGTTTGATGGCTCGCATCGGATTCTCCTTCACCGTTTCGGTGACGGCTTGCATAGCCTAAGCAGCCTCCAGTTTTATGGCTGGTTTGTCGGTCCCAACGACGAACGTATAGTCTAGCACTGTATCGAACTTGTTTCCAGTGTCGTCTTCTATCCTCACCATGGCAGGGCGAGTAGCAGTGCCAGGTTGCGTTTCCACAATTTTGCCGCTCTTCCCAAGGTTTCGTCCAGCCGTGACCAACGCATAGTTGCCCTTCTCAAATTTGATGTGATTCAGTATTCGTTGGGTTGGTATGCTGATTCGCAATGTGTCGTTGGTTGAGTACCCGGCCGATTGTGT
>JBEKPE010000070.1:0-11517 GCA_049521055.1 Bathyarchaeia archaeon | reverse complement strand
GAAAGCTGAACTTCCCGAATCTGAATCGCGCGTATACCGAACACTAATCGGGCCGCTCCCCATGCGAACCGCACGCGCAATTCTCACTCTTCCGTTTCATGATGACGAGGAAATTTTTGTAGATACACCAAGATATGGTGTCGGAAAGTCCCTCGTGGGCCTGAGGGCTTTAACCAAAATCCTTCTACTTCTCCACGGCCCCAACTCAGAGACATGCCTCCTAAAAGAGAAAATTCAGTAGAGGCGGAGGCACAGATAGTTCCGCAATTGTAAGAGATTTGAGGAAGGCGGCAGGGGAAAGCATTAGGAAAACCGATGCAATCGCTATTCGCTGCACGTCCCGTTCCCACGCCGAGAAACTTATCGACGGCTACCTAACCAAGCACCCGAGCTCACACTTTGCTTCGGAGATAGCTGAAGCCCTAGGCCTAGAATTCCGCACGACCCTAGAAGTCATCAAACGCATGATCGACTCCAGCAAGATTCACAGGGCTGGAAGCGAACACGTAAGATAACGTCCCCGAGACCTTCGAAAACAAAGGCATCTAGCACTGTAACATATTTGCCCCAGAAAACTACGCCCCCCCACCCTCAACCGGTGGCAGCGGCTCTCTTTCTACCAGGTGGAAAAACGTCAATCGTTGTCCCCCCGTGCACTCACGCGCAAACAATACAAACCCGCTAAACCATCCGCTCCCCGGCTGTTGAACTATGCTAGAGGTACCGGGGGATCTGTTGGAGGGTGGGGGCCAGATTGTTCGAACCACCATCGCCCTATCCGCACTCACCGGAAAACCAGTCAAACTCACTAAGATCCGCGACAAGCGCCCCAACCCAGGCTTACAGGCTCAACATGTTGTGGCGGTGAAAGCCGTCGCCGCAATCTGCAACGCCGAAACTACAGGCCTAATCCAAGGTTCACAGGAACTAACCTTCACCCCACACGGCTACGCGGCGGGGCAGCTGAGTTTTGATGTGGGCACGGCCGGTAGCATCCCCCTGATTCTGCAAGCACTCATGCCCGCGGCCGCCTACGCGCCCAGCCAAGTGAGCTTAGATCTGACCGGTGGGACGGATGTGCGGTGGAGCCCAACCATCGACTACGTCCGCCTAATCCAACTGCCCCTACTGCAACAGATGGGGTACCGGGCAACCATTCAACTCCAACGCCGAGGCCACTACCCGAAAGGCGGAGGCCACGTAACGATCCTCATAGATCCACCCCGAACCCTGCAAGCAGCCAACCTCCTCGAAAGAGGGGAGTTGTTAGGAATCGAAGGCATCAGCCACAGCGTCCGCCTCCCAAGCCACGTAGCCCAAAGACAAGCAAACGCGGCGAAGGAGAAACTGAACGCAGACGGGTTCACACAGGTGAATGTCGCCACCGAAACCTACCCCCCCAATCAAGATCCGCACATTGCACCGGGAAGCGGAATTACGTTACTAGCGAAATTCAGTAGCGGAACGATAGTTGGTTCGGATAGCTTGGGGGAAAGGGGTAAGCCAGCGGAAGCTGTGGGAGCGGAGGCTGCAACCAAATTGATTGCAGAATTAGCTTCGAAGGCACCCGTGGACAGGCATATGGGCGACATCCTAATCCCCTACATGGCCGTCGCCGAGGGCCGGTCGATGGTTCAAGTTTCAGAAATCACAATGCACACCCTGACCAACATTAAAGTCGCCGAGATGGTGGCCGAAGTCAAATTCGGGATTGAAGGAGACTTGCATCATCCCGGGAAAATAACGGTGAACGGCGTCGGCTTGAAACCCTAGGTCACAGTTCAGGTAGCAATAAAATACTCGCCTTCGAACGGCGTCAGCAAGGAATCCGAGATGATTGTGACAGCAGTAAAGACAGTTGCAGTAATCCGCCTCGGTTTCCTGTTCGCTTACATCTACGGATGAATTTAGTATGGTGCGAGTTTCCCGAAAACGTACGGAAGCACTCCGCCATCCCGATAATATTCCACCTCGACCTGATTATCCAGCCTGGCGGTGACTTGGAAGCTTGTTTGCTTGGTTCTTCCCTTGGCGTTCACCGTCAACCGTGCTTTCGGCCCTTTGATTTCACTAATGCCCTTCACCTCATAGACTTCGTCTCCCTGAAGGCCTAGGGTTTTCCAGCTTTCGCCCTGTTTCAATTCGAGTGGTAGTACGCCCATTGCGGCGAGGTTGCTGCGGTGGATTCTTTCGAAGCTCTCCGCAATCACTGCCCTCACACCTAACAGTTTCACGGCTTTCGCGGCCCAATCCCTAGAGCTACCCGCGCCATACTGTTTTCCTGCTAAAATTAGGAGCGGCGTCTGTTCGGTGATGTATCGTGTGGCTGCGTCGTAAATCGTCATCATCTGTCCCGAAGGTTGGTGTATGGTCCACCCGCCCTCCTTCCCCTTTGCGAGTATGTTCTTCAATCGTATGTTCGCGAACCCGCCCCGCACCATAACCTCATGGTTCCCTCTCCTACTGCCGTAAGTGCTGAACATGGTTTTTGGTACAGCGTTTTGTTGTAGGTAGAGGCCTGCGGGGCTATCGGTGGGTATTGTCCCTGCGGGGGATATGTGGTCGGTTGTGACTTTATCTTCGAAAATCGCAAGCACGCGGGCGTTAGAAATGTCCGCCACAGTTGCCTTTTCGTTCACAAACCATGGTGGTTCGCGAATGTAGGTTGATTTCTCATCCCAGGCATACGCGTCGCCTGCGGGCGATTGAAGCGCTCTCCACTTCTCATCTCCTTCGAGAGCTGCGCCGTAGGTTTCCTTGTAAAATTCGGGTGAGAGTGAGTTGGAGATTGTTTCACGGATCTCCTTCATCGTGGGCCAAATATCCTTCAGGAATATCTTCCTCCCGTCCCTCTCTGTGCCTATGGGTTCTTTGTAGAAATCAAATTCAATTCGGCCGACCAAGGCGTAGGCGACCACTAACATGGGGGACATTAGGAAGGATGCTTTGGCGAGGGGGTGGATGCGGCCATCAAAGTTTCTGTTCCCGCTCAACACCGCAACGGCGTACAAGTTCCGGTCCCGAATCTGTTTCTCAATTTCAGGGGCTAGGGGGCCGCTGTTCCCAATGCAGGTAGTACATCCATACCCTACTATGTTGAATCCGAGGGCATCGAGGTCCTGGAGTAATCCGGATTTTGCTAGGTAATCCGTCACAACCTTCGAGCCAGGTGCGAGACTTCTCTTGACATACCCCTTCGGGCTGAGCTCCATCTGAACTGCTTTCCTTGCAAGCAACCCAGCTCCAACCATGACTGTGGGGTTGGAGGTGTTTGTGCAACTCGTTATTGCGGCGATAACAATCGAGCCGTCACTCAATTCGCCCGGGTTCGGTGTTCCGTTTCCCTTAGGCGTATTGTGGAGCAGGCTGAGTTGGTATCCGTCATCAGCAATCTTACGAGCGTTGAGCGGTGCAGGGCCGGTCTTCTTGTACTGTTCAAGAACGTTCGCGATTAGCGTTGGGGCAGACTTGAGCGGTACTCTTTCGTCGGGGTTTCGTGGGCCTGCGATCGACGGTTCAATCTTGCTTAGATCAATTGAGATAATTTTCGAGTAGTTTGCCTGCGGGCTATTCTCCTCTAGAAAGAGGCCCTGATACTTGCAGTATTCCCTCACGAATTTCGTGTAGCCGCTCTCTCTTCCGGTGTTGGTTAGGTAGGAGATTGTTTGTTCGTCCACGGGGGAGAAGCCGACCGTTGCCCCGTACTCTGGCGACATGTTTCCCAAAGTCGCCCGGTCGGGAACACTCAACTCCCGATAGGCGTCACCGAAATATTCAACGAACGCGCCTACAGGATCCTCCTTTCGCAGAGCCTCGGTAACCGTTAGCACCAAGTCAGTAGGCGTTGCGCCTTCGGGAAGCTGGCCCGTGATTTTGACGCCGATAACCTTCGGGATAGGCATGTAGTAAGGCTCCCCTAGCATCACCGCCTCCGCCTCTATCCCTCCAACCCCCCAGCCCACTACCCCTACCCCGTTAACCATCGTTGTATGCGAATCAGTCCCCACGAGTGTGTCGGGGAAGGCGGTTAAAGTTCCGCCAGATTCATGAAGGGAAACCACTTTCGCCAAATACTCCAAATTGACCTGATGGCAGATTCCTTTGCCCGGGGGGAAAATTCGCATGCCAGTAAATGATGACTGCGCCCACTTCAACAGCGAATACCGTTCAGAATTTCTCTCATACTCCCTCTCCAAATTCATGGCCAGGGCGTTCGGGACGCTCCAACTATCAACCTGAACCGAATGATCTATGATCAGGTCGACTGGAACTCTTGAATTGACCGTTCTCGGATCCAGCTTCCTCCGCGCGAACGCGCTTCGCATCGCTGCCAGATCCACAATAAGCGGGACGCCAGTGTAGTCCTGCAGCAAGACGCGGTAAGGCATGAAGGGTAATTCTTCACCAATACTCTTCGGCCACTCCGACAGCCTATACGCGGCCTCCTTGGCCCCTGCAACCTTCCCGGATGATCGAAGCGTGTTCTCAAGAAGAACCCTGATCGAGTACGGTAGCTTCTCGAGCTCGCAGCCTATCTCCTTCAACTTCTTGAGGCTGAAATAATCCGCCTTGCCCCGAGGAGTATCAATCGTACTCTTCACAAAATCGAAGCTTTCCTTCACAGAGAATCGTGAGCAGCATCAAGTAGCCTGATATTTCTAGTTTAGTTTGAAGCCAACAGCTTACCTCAAGGCCTCTCATACTTGTGAGGCATTGCAACATTGATATGGCTGGAAAAAGTTCACGGCATCCCAACTCTACTTCGTACACGTCTTCTGATGTTCCTCCAGGCAAGCTTCGCACATAGTGTTTCCGCACCTGGAGCAAGTCTTGAGCGGGGTTTCCAAGGGACGGCCACAAAAACCGCAGTAGGTGCCAGCTAACAATTCCCGGTTCATCCCATGCGACTTTTGCGGCTTACCCAGATGATAGAGTCATCGGTGGTATTGCGGATTTCGAGGATTCGGTGAAAAGGAATAAGCGTTTCATCCGCCCCGTCAACTTCCTGAATGGTGAAGTAAGATTTACCAAGCTTCCTAATGCTAGACGCACGGATAATTTTCACATCCCCAGGTGCACCCCTGTGCCGGTACGTTATCATGTAGTTCTCAGGCTTCTCAGCGGCGTCCCAACGAAGCCGGTTGAGAACATTCTTGAGCGGATGAACCACGGGTTTTTCATCTGATCTGTCTGTGACTAGGTTTTGGAGTACTAAGCCCTTATTAGAGCGTCTGCGACGGTTTTCGTTAACTGGTGTTTCAATTGAGCGAATACTACTTACCCGGCGCAACAACCGTCGGCGTAGTCTGTAAAGACGGCGTAATCCTCGCCGCCGAACGACGAGTCACGTACGGTTATTTCGTCATGAGCAAGAGCGGAAAGAAAGTCTTCAAGATCGCCGAAAAAATAGGCGCCGCCTGCGCCGGCATAGTAGCCGACATGCAAATCCTCACACGGGAAGTAGGAGCCTACCTAAACCTATACTCTTTCGAACGGGAACAAAGCGTCACCGTCCGGACAGCCGCCAAGCTAATGGGTAGCATGCTCTTCGAGCGCCGATACTTCCCATACATTACACAAACGATCGTCGGCGGAATCGATGAAGCCGGACCAAAACTATTCGTCCTAGACCCCTTAGGCTCAGTGATCGAAGACAAGTTCACTGCAATCGGCTCGGGGTCGGAGATTGCAATGGGCCTTCTCGAATCTGACTTCAAGGAGGGCATGGCGATTGACGACGCGAAAGGCCTGGTTCGTAAGGCCGTGAAAGCCGCTTCAGCCAGGGACATCGGTAGCGGGGAAGGGCTCGACATGCTCATCATAACCAACAGCGGAATACGCGAAGAACACGAAGCGGTCATAAAGTAAACCTGCTTCCATTCCGTTTAATTGCATCAGTCCGCTAGCGTGCAGCGAACGCTTATGCTCTCAAAGAGCGACATGCACCAGATTCAAGCGGAACTATTATCCTACGACAAGGCAAGGGAAGAACTCCAGACCATAACCAGAAGCACCACGAGGTTGTGCAGCTGGGCGATCATTCAGGTTCATCGCGGTAACCTATCACAAGCGAGCAAAACCCTAACCGAAGCCAAGCAATCCCTCGACGACCTTCAAACCCTCCTCTCCGCACACTCCGAACTCCCCCAATTCGGACAGGTACTAGTCGCCTTCCAAGAATACGCCGAAGCCAAACTCCTCTTTCAACTGAAAAAGAGCGGAGAGGTTGCCTCCTTGAAGGAGGTTGGGACGGGCAGCACGGCCTACCTGCTAGGCATGCTCGACTTTGTTGGAGAGATGCGAAGGATGATTCTGGACTCTCTGCGGCGTGGGGAGGCCGAGGAGGCGCAGAAGCTTCTCTCAACCATGGAAGGCCTGTATGAAAATCTCATGTCCTTGGACCGAACCTCAATTCTTCCAAACTTTCGTCACAAGCTTGACGCTGCACGAAGAATCCTTGAAACCACCCGCGGCGACGTAGCAACGGATCTTCGCCGGGTTTCATTAGAGCGCGCACTAAGAAGTGTAGAACGCAGGCTCGGAGCCAATTCCAAGCAACCAAAAAGCGGACGACATGCGAATTAGGATCCCAACGAACATTACCCCGAAAAAAGCAGCGGCAATGCAAGAACGGCTCGCTCCACAGGTCGAAGAAACAAGCGATATACCGAAAAACCTGGCCTCACTGGTCGGCTGTGATGCAACTTACTTCAATGGGACAACCGTAGCCGCGGCGGTGTTGACAGATTACCACTCGCTCCAGCCGCTAAGAGTCAAGGCTGTTAAGGAGCGAACTAGGTTCCCATATATCCCCGGCCTTCTCGCGTTCAGAGAAGCGCCCGCGGTGCTCCAAGCCATTCGTAACTTGAGGGCTAACTCCTACGTATGCATGGTAGATGCTCATGGACGAGCCCACCCGCGGAAATTTGGTTTAGCCTGTTTCGTTGGCCTAGCTTTAGACCGCCCTACCATTGGTGTTGCGAAGAGTCTCCTTTACGGTTCAGTGAAAGGGAATCGTGTATTGGACGAGCATGACTACCCGATAGGCGAGAGTATAGTTTTTCCAGGGAGTGGGAAAACCATCTATGTCAGTGTGGGGCACAAGATATCCTTGAAAGACGCGGTTAAGCTTGTCAAGCACTGCCTCACACCTCAGGGGCCGGTCCCGATCAAGCTAGCACACGAAGAGGTAACCAAAGAAAAATGGCGAATCAAGAAATCAAACCCAGCCTCCTCATAACCCTCTACAAGCTCATAGAGGTAGGCGCTTACCCGGATGAGGTTATCTTCACCACAACTGAACTCGCGAAACTTCTAAGCGCGTCCCAGCAAACAGCGTCCCGCCACCTAATTGAACTGGAGAGAATGGGGCTTATTCACAGAGTAAGGCTGGGCCGTCGTGAATCAATAAAAATCACTCCGACCGGCGTCAAGCATCTCGATAACATGTTTCTCACACTAAAACGGGCGTTTGAGATGAAGAAGACTGAACTAATCTTCGAAGGCACTCTATTCTCCGGACTCGGAGAGGGGGCCTACTACATGAACCAAGAAGGGTATAGAAGACAATTTGTTGCGAAGCTCGGCTTCGAACCCTACCCTGGCACCTTGAACCTTAGGGTACGGAAAGAGGATCAGGAAGAGGTGCGTATGCTTGAGGCTTCACCCTTCATACTTATCGAGGGGTTTACCGACGGCAACAGGAGTTTCGGGCCTGCCAAATGTTTTCAGGGGAAGGTCGCGGACAAAATCCCGTGCGCCCTGATCTCCCCAGTCCGAACCCACTACCAAGGCGATGTCGTCGAGATCATCTCAAGCGAATACTTGAGAAAAGCACTTCGAATCAAAGACGGGGACACAGTGAAGATGAGAGCGTTTAGCTCAGTTCCTCAGAAAGCTTCTGCTTCAACAAACTAGAACTTGCATACTTCTCATGGTCAAACCTCGACAACCTAACCACCCTAATCCCCAACCTGTGGCGCTGAATGATTTCAACGACCGTTTTTTCCAAGTGCTCCTGGTCGTAACCGAAGGCGACGATATCCGGTTTCACCTCATCCAAGACTTGTTCAAAGCCGAAGCCAACATCCTCGTACCCCAAGATGGCTAGATCCACGGGTTTCAGCCCCTCGACAAGGGCACGCCGATCTTCCTCCGGCACAACCGGTTTCCTCCCCTTCAAAGTCTCGACGGTAATGTCAGTAGCAACAACCACAACCAAGACATCACCAAGCGACTTCGCCTCTGTGAGTGCAGCCAAGTGCCCTACATGAAGTACATCGTAGACGCCGCCCGCCAACACGACTTTAATTAGCCTGCGATCTTGCTCGGACAGCGTGTAACGCGTCTCAGAACCGTTCCGATGCTGCACCAAATATTTTGAGGCTAACAGATCAGCTAAGGCATCATGTTTGATCCTATCCTGGAGGGTCTTTCCAGTGAAGGGACCATGCTTAAGCTGTGTGAGGTACGCGGCTTTAATCAGAGTCCGTTCATCCGCAGTCATTCTTAACCCGCCCGACATTCGGCCAACGCTATCTCACCACTAAATGCCTTACTGCTCAATTCGAGGTTGACTCAATTCTAGGAATTTCAGAGCATCGAGCAAGCCCTCAGCGTAAGCAACCGACGCCAGAGAAGTAGTTGCGAGCCCTTGGTCTAAGTAGTGACGAGCGTCTTGCAGGTAGCGGCGAATAGCATCGGTGACTCTGTCAATGTTCGATGCCTCAACGAGGGTGGCGTTCTTCATTGTGGAGGTTTTCCCGAACTCCGTCGTTAGATTCTCAATATACCTACGCGCTCTGCTGGCGGGGTCTTCGTTGAGTGAGCTCAATGCTCTTGACTCACCAGGTCCTTCCGGGCGCCACAGAAAACCTGTAGCGCTTCTGCCTCAACAAAATGTAGGTTGCTGGGAAAAATGAGGCAGTGGGGAGGTTTACCGAAATCAAACTGCATCAGTTCCGAGATGGTTGCCGCATGAACAATCATGTCTGGTGCTTCCAACCTCGCAATACCCACTACAAGCGTTTCAGGCTTTATGACAGGGTTCGGGGTGTGGTGGTCGTGGTGGTGGCGGGCGGCAAGCGATATTAACCCTGCGAGCGCTTTGGGGATTGTAACGTGCTGTTTGGTTTCAACGTTCACCTCGAGTAATACAAGTGAATGTAAACTGGCTCCCATATTGACTCTGAGCACCGCGTATACGCTCTCGGGGAGAGCCTCGCCCATCACGAAGGGGACGGTGATGGTCTTGCCGAATTTGTAGGACTGCAGACCGGTCGTTCCAGCGGCTGCCGAAGCTACCGAGGCTCCATGGATAATTCGAGTTTGGATACCTGCCCTGTGGGCTCGCAGACGTAAGTCAACGTGCGTTGTGGCAACCATCGGGTCGCCCGCGACAAGAAACGCAACCCTCTCCGACTTAGCTTTAGACAGAATTTTCTCCTCAGCCTTCTCCTCCACATCTTCACGAGAAAGAATCTCAACGGGTTTACCGACAATTCCTGCAAGCCTTTCAATTCCAAACCCAGGCATGACGCTGGTGTAGAGTTCCGCAAAAACTCGGTCACATGCTCTTGCTACAGCTTGGCCGCGTAACGATAGGCCTTGTTCATCGTATAGTCCTAAGCCTATGAAGATTAATTCGCCCATGGCGCATCTTGTCCTCGCTGTCACTTGTCGCCTAGAATACTTTAATTCGCGAGCAAACTTTCACAGGCCTTCAGCGGGTCCGTAGCTCAGCCAGGTAGAGCGGCGGACGAGATTCAGCTTGGGCCGAAGCTCTTAACTGGATTGGGGATACCCGAAGGTCGAGAGCCACAAATACAAAGTGGCCGGCAGGGTTCAAATCCCTCCGGACCCGCCACTAATCGGGCCGTGGTATTCTTGGAGAGCCAGGATCACAACGCACCACCATGGATCTGGCGCTAGCATGGATCGTACATCGAGGGCAACATGAATGGAAGGGGAATCTGAGATTACCGTCAGGGAGCTCAAGCGTCTGATTGACAGTGGAACCCAAGTCCGCCTGGTTGACGTGAGAGAACAGTACGAATACGATTTCTGCCACATAGAAGGAAGCACGTTAATTCCCATGCGCAAATTTTGGACGGGTGTCAACGATCTTAACCCTGAGGATGAGTATGTTTTCTACTGCCACGTCGGAGAACGAAGTGCATGGGTGGTCAACCTCCTGCGTCACCGTGGATTCAAGAAAGTTAAGAACCTCAAAGGGGGCATCGATCAGTGGGCAGTGGAGATAGACCCTTCGACCCCACGATATTGAAACCTGAATTAACAGAAAAGTTAAGCCAGTTACGGCATCGGCAGCCCCCACTATCTTCTGGTTTTCGGTTCTGTTGCCTCTCAAAGCGAGTCTTACCAACTCGTACGTAGCCCCGGGGCCCGTAGCCCTGTAACTGCATTGCGGTGACCTACAACTGTCCGACAGTTGCCTCGTAACTGTATGACGGTTGTTTTGATTCTTCAACGTAGCCGGCGGAAGCCGAGAATGAACCTTCAATCGTTCGATCTACACTGAAGAACAGGGTGCTGACCGTCACTGCGACTGTCACCCTAGTTTTCTCCAATCAAGAGCGTGCGACCCCACCCCCCTAGGAGCGGGGGGGGGGGGTACGGGGTGACCTACACGTGTGCGTCACCATAGGAACAGCCATGGGAAGCAGTTGAACTCCGCAAGAATTCTTCGTCAAGTTTCGTGATTTCTCGACGCCGGGAGACCTGTATAACATATGCTAGACGTCTTTTTCCTGGTCAGTTTCCTGGAAAATGCTTCGTTTTCGGCCACCCGCACCTAAGGAAAACCTCAGGGTGACCTTTACCCTCGTTTCCCTAGAATCCACCCCGAAGTGAACTGAAGGAATGGGTGTTAAACGCGTGTTTAACACTCTCTTATTCCCTACAAAACTCCCTGAAATGAACTATAACGGCTCAACTGGAACACAGTTGCGCCGAACTCGAACACAGTTCACCCCAAAGGCGTTTCCCTTGGAGGAAACTCATGGTGTGACACACGGTGAGTCACACCCTTGTTTTGATTTCAATTGGTTGTTCTACTCCTAACGCATCCTCAGCAGCAACCAGCCCAAATTCTGTCCGGATCCCTTCGCTTGTATTGGGATGCACGTGGACCTACCACTTGATCCTTTGATTACGCGAAACCTCCTGGTTCTGGCTCCGTGATTAATAGTAGGAACGTGGCACATGCGGCAGGGTTGTTCTGTGCAGGTTGCTAAGAGGGTTGAAATTTCAGGGCGAAGGCTTTGCAACTGTCCTGAGAACCATCTCAACTGTATGACTGCGAAGGAATGGATTAAGGCTCAGATAGGTGTCTGGGAGGTTTTCTACGAAGGGCGTGATGTTCGAGACAAAGAGATCCATCCCGCCGTAATGCCAATCGCGCTAGCTCGGAAGGTCATTGAGCTCTTTACGCATCGCGGAGAGCTGGTTCTTGATCCGTTTAACGGGATCGGGACGAGTCTCGTTGCGTGCAATGAC
>JBEKPE010000069.1:0-11552 GCA_049521055.1 Bathyarchaeia archaeon | reverse complement strand
GGGATCGTATTCCTGAGTCGACTCGTCATGTCTTGGGCTTTCGATAGAACGGTGCCATCGGGTTTAGCTAATGTTAACGACCGATTCCATACACCACACATTGCAATCGGATTGGCCGCGTCTCTCACGCTCATTGTAATGTATTTGTACTTCTTCGTCTCGTTTATCACTGGTCAGGTCAACGCGATCTTTCTATTCTCGGTTGTTTGGTTCTTAACAGCCATCAGCGCAATTGTTCTTCCGTTCCGAAGAAAGAACATCTTCGATGCCGCATCATGGAAAGCGCGGATAGGCGGATTTCCAGTTCTGTCAATTCTTGGCCTGCTAGGCGCGATCTTGTTTGGTTACTTAGGATTCAACGCGGTGACCAATCCCGCGATAGGGCCATTCAGCTTCAATGCGCAAGTAGCCATCGTAATTGTCGTAATCATACCCATCGTAATTTTCGCCACCTCTTACTACTACAACAAATCTCACGGAATAGACCTGACTAAAGTGTGGGCGCAAATTCCACCCGAGTAAACTAAGCCCTTATCGCCATCTTCGATCAAGACCCAATTTTCTCGCTAACTTGATCGCGGGTCTCCATTCTGCTGCATACACCTCAGGAATAGAGAAAATCGAAGGAGAAGGTGCGGCGTGCGTCTGCGCGCCTAGACTCAATTATGTGACGACAATATGTAGGAAACTGGACCGTAGGTGCTCGCTAAATCGAAATCTCACTTTGCGGCATGCCATAACGCGTTAAACACCGAAAAGCGCGTGAACGCCAGTCGTTCATGTGATGCACCCTCGGTGCAAGGCTCCTCACTAACCGGAGAGGATGGAAAGGAACAATAAAGAAGAGACTCCACTAGGCGTCACTAGCGTGATAGAGATGAAGGGACACAAACCGCTCCTACAGTATGACTTTAGGCTATACCTCAATGCGGACGGAGAAAGAGTCCTGGGGAAAGGAGGAGCCCAAATCTTGGAGTCCATCGACGAGCACGGATCGATAGCGATGGCTGCAGAAGAGCTTGACATGTCCTACAAGTTCGTCTGGGATTACCTAGGCAGAATGAAGCAAAGACTCAGGCGACCATTGATTACGACCCACCGCGGCGGAACACCCCATACGAGAAGAAAGGGCGGAGGCGGAACCACCCTAACTCCAATCGCAAAAATGCTACTAAGAGATTTCAAGTCCACCGAAGCCCTCGTCCATCGAACCCTCTCACAGATGAATCTAAGAACGATCGAAAACAGAATCACCAAGAACAGTTGACCCAAGCCTGCCCTCTGGGAAGCCTTTCCACCATCGACGCGCAGGTCGGAATCGGCAATTGAAATATATCATAATGCATATCAATGGCAGCGTAAGGTATGCGCACTACTATCGAAACACTTGGGAGTGGCATAGCAATGAGTTTGATCGTGAAATATGGCAAAGCCGCCCTTTTACTGGCCTTGGCTGTAGGATTAGGAGTGGGTTATGCAATTGGATACTATTCGGGGCTGAGTTCTACCCACCCATCCACAACTCTTCTAATAGATGCAGCAGGGACGCTCCAAGTACCTTTCAATGGGATCGTTAACAACGTCCTTCGCCCGCAATACTCAACCCTCAGCTACAATTATATTTTCGAGGGCAGCCGACTTGCAGCAAACGAAATCACGCAAGCCAACAAGTCATTTGACATATATGCATCCGCGGACTACAAAATCATTCCAGAACAACTGATTCCTTCGCATGCGTCATGGTACATAGTCTTCGCTTCGAACGCGATGACTGTCCTCTATACCAACCATAGCAGATTTGCAAAGGAAATAACGCCCGACAATTGGTATCAGGTAATAACCCGGCCTGGGGTTGTCGTCGGCGTCTCCAACAAGGATACCGACCCTAGTGGCGCACAAGCAGTTATCATGCTTCAACTAGCAAGCTTGTTGTACTACCAGAACTCAAGCTACTTGTACGACCAACTCTACGTTACGAAGGCCGCGAAAAATGAACTCGTCATCGTCCCAACAGAAACAACCCTAGACGCACAACTGGAGACAGGCGCGGTTGACTACGTGCTGAGCTATTCCTCTGAAGCGGTTTCGCACAAGCTTCAGTACCTAACCCTAGACTCTCGGGTAGACTTATCGAACTTAACCCTGGCGGACTGGTATGCGAAGGCAAATGTCACTGTTAGCGGCAAACCAATGACAGGTGCACCGATCCTCTACGACCTAACAATTCCGATCAACAGCCCTGATTCGACTATGGCCATAGCCTTCATCAAAGCTCTATTCAGCACTCAAGGACAAGAAATTCTCAGCGCAAACGACCTACGGCCCTTGAACCCTGTCTGGATTTACAACCAGAGTGCAGTACCCTCCGACATTATCCAAGCCATAACACAAGCAGGCATTACCATAAAAGACGTCACGTGAACCTTAACCACTCGGCTAAGTCCCGCTCAGGAGAGCAATAGCGCTGAGCACGAGCTACATTGAAATGCTCAGTCTCTGCTAATGAGCCCGTGAGGGTTTTCGTTGCGTCTATCACCCGGGTTTCCGATTAGATTCGTATTTGTTCTATCTCTTCTAAGCGGGATCTTGTTCTTCCTGCTCTTCTCGCCCGTTCTCAGCCTAATCGGAACTAGTAGCCTGTCCGGATTGCTGCTCGCGCTCAATAACTCGGAAGCGGTGTCCGCGATCGCACTGACGGTCTACACCTCTGGACTCACAGCATTAGTGGCTGTGGTCTTGGGTGTTCCTTTGGGCTATCTTCTTGGCAAGTACCAGTTCCCCGGAAGATCTCTCATTGATTCCATAATCGAGATCCCTCTAATGATCCCTCACACAGTTGCAGGAATAGCACTAATCACGATCTTCGGTTCAGCAGAGCTTGTTGGCGCGGTCTTCAATGGTTACGGAATCAAGCTGACAAATAATGTCATCGCAATCGTTCTAACCCTCATCTTCGTCAGTGCCACGTATACGGTCAAGCAGGTGGAAGAAGCAATCAAGTCCCTAGACCCCAAACTAGAACTCGTTTCCCGAAGCCTAGGCGCATCCTCAACCTTCACCTTCGTTAAGGTAACGCTGCCAAACATTTGGCGGTCGGTGGTTACTGGCGCAATCTTGACTTGGGCTAGGGCTTCGAGCGAGGTAGGCGCTCTATTCATAATGGCCTATTATCCAGCTGTCGCTTCAATCCTGATTTGGAACCTGTACGCAGGTTATGGGTTACACGAATCCATCTCAAATGGCGTAGTCCTCAGCCCGGGATCCGTAAACGTCGCAGCCCTCATGATCTTCATCAACCTGGCGATTTTCATTATGTTTAAGCTAGTTCAGCGAAAGAGGGAGAAATAAT
This sequence comes from Bathyarchaeia archaeon, assembly GCA_049521055.1. GTDB lineage: Archaea > Thermoproteota > Bathyarchaeia > 40CM-2-53-6 > 40CM-2-53-6 > FEN-987. The sequence continues at coordinate 8,203 of JBEKPE010000069.1, read as the reverse complement.
GAGTGACGGAGTCGTAGTCCAGAGCCTCTCGCACAAATGGGAGCAATTTGCGCTAAAAAACATCAATCTTTCGGTCCCTCAGGGAAGCTACTTTGTTTTACTTGGCCCTACAGGCTCAGGAAAGACTTTGCTTCTTGAGGCGATCGCGGGCGCCTACTCTCCCAACGAAGGCCGCATAATTGTATGCGGAGAAGATGTTTCCAAACTTCCCCCCGAGAGGCGCAGGATAAGCTACGCACCGCAAAACCAGCTGCTCTTCGACAACATGACAGTGCGAAAAAATATTGAATTTGGTTTACACGCCAAAGGAATCCCCGAGCAGGACCGCAAATCTCGATCGAACCATCTGATGGATCTACTGGGGATTTCACAACTCGTCAACCGGTTTCCGAGAAACCTCAGCGGAGGCGAAAGACAAAGAGTGTCTCTTGCTCGAGCTCTCGCCGTCGAACCCCGTGCAGTTTTGCTTGATGAACCGCTATCGGCCGTTGACGCGGAAACTAAGAGCTCGATTTTAGACTACCTACGGCGCGTTCACAAAGAGACCGGGGTGACAGTCATCCACGTAACCCACGATCAGCTAGAAGCTGCATCGGTGGCGGAAAGAATTGGTGTAATGAGAAACGGTAGGATGCTTGAAGTCGGGACGCCCGCCGACTTCGCAGAGAAATCATCCCCGGAAGCAGAATCTATCTTCCAATCAGACAATCTGATTCGAGGCAACATAATCGGAAAAGAGGCGGAGCTGGCTCTGATCGATACTGGTGCTGGCAAGATAATTGAAGCAATAACTGATCGGACGGGTCAGGTTATGGTTCACGTTAAGCCTGAGAACGTTATCGTTTCCAAACATAGTGTGGACACTAGTGCGCGCAACAGATTCTTTGGAAAAGTTATCGAAGTTACCGACCTCGGCCCAACAATCAGGCTCAAGATCTCAGGAGACGCACGAATAACGGCAATTGTTACGCGGCGGTCCTTCTTCGAGATGCAACTCAACATCGGATCTGACGTGCACGCTTTCTTCAAGGCTACTTCGGTAGAAGTTCTCTGAATGCGTGAATCATGACTGAAACAATATTGTTCCAGATTGCTGATTACTACTCAGCCCGGGAGCGCGAGTTCGAAGGGCTGTCGAGAACTCCTTAGATCCCAGTAGCTTAACGAACGCCTGTACCTGCTTCTTACTCATACGGTCCCGTCCAATCAGAATATCATATTTTTCGTCGTCAAGTTTGATGAATTCGAGACCGGGTACCTCGGCAACAGTTCTGATCCCGAAACCGACGTCGGCGCGATCGTTTTTTATCGCCGCCGCTACGGCTGAATGTGACTTTACCTCATAGCCATACCCATGAATCTTCATCGAAAGGCTGTCTAGGTCAGTCCCCGTAGATGAGGCGAGCGCGCTCAAGTGGCGTTCGATGAGAAGTCTTGTGCCGGAGCCTTTGTTGCGGTTTATGAAGCGAACGTCATCTCTAACCAGGTCCCGAATTTCCCTTATTTTCTTCGGATTGCCTTGCCGCACGATTAACCCTTGTTCACGGTCGTAGCCTCGTACTAGGACGGCGGATTCTTTGAGGCCATAGGAGGAGAGGAATGGAAGATTGTATTCTCCGGTCGCCTCGTCCTGAAGGTGAACCCCCGCCATATCTGCCTCGCCGCGCTTAACGGCGTGGAATCCGCCGACCGAGCCAACGTTGATGGTTCTTCCAAGAAAATCTCGATCTTGTTCCTTGAGCATACTGAACGCGATATCTAGCCCCACGCAGTGGCTACCTATTACGACGAGTGACGCGGGTGTTAGCTCTCTTCCAAACAGTTGAACCTCCATTCTCTCACCCTCATCAACATACTCCTGTGTCGCCGGAAAGTCTGCAAACCCATCCGCCATCGAGAAGGAGCTAACTGCTCCCGATCCGCCTTGCATGGGGTATGCGATCAATTCACCCTGCGGTTGCGTTATCAGCTGCACCGGAAGTAACTCACGACGGCCGCGGGCTTTGAAGAACTTCATGGGCGAAATCGCGCTAACCTTGACAGGGGCAACTTCGGGAGCATTGGCGAGCCTGCGAATTATCGGGGCAACCAACATGTGGAAGATCATTAGGGCTGAAGTAGGGTACCCAGGCAATCCGAAAATCGGTTTACCCCTGACTATCCCGAGCAATGCAGGTTTCCCGGGTTTGAGCGTCAAGCCATGTACAATCACGCCTGGATCTCCAAGATCGTCTACGGCTCTGTAGAACAGGTCGCCTGGGCCTGAAGATGTGCTGCCGGAAGAGATGACTATGTCAGCGTCTCTGAGAGCTGAATCGAGGCTGTCTTTGACGGCAGCGTAATTATCGGGTAGGATCCCCAGAAATTGAGGCTCACCGCCACATTCAGCTACGGCCGCTGAAACGGCGGGGCCATTAACGTCGTAGATTTTCGCGAACCGGAGCGAGTCGCCGGGTTTGATGAGTTCATTTCCGCTCGAGAATACCGCAACGCGCGGCTTTCTAAATACCGAGACCTGGGGCAACCCAATAGCTGCAAGTAACCCTACCTCGCGCGGAGTTATTCGCTCCGATTTACGAAGCAAGAGCTCCCCCGTCATAATATCGCTCCCCGCCCCCGTTACGTTTTCGCCAGGAGAAACCGACCTGTAAACGAGAACCTCAGATCCGTTCCTCTTCGTGTATTCTACCATCACCTCTGCGTCGGTACCTTTCGGCATCGGCGCACCAGTAGCTATCTCTAACGCTTCCCCTGCCGAGGCGGAGTATCCAGCAGAATCCCCGGCCTCGACGTCGGCAACTACCTTCAACCTTACGGGGTGTTGCTCATCCGCGCCGAATGTGTTTGCCGCTGTAACCGCGAAACCATCCATGGCTGCACGATCAAAACCAGGCACGTCTATTCCAGAGAAAACATCCTCGGCAAGTACCCTGCCAAGCGCGCCCTCAAGAGCAATCTTCTCAACTGCTTGAATTCTTTCATGGTATGCGGCCCAGAAGCTGGAACTTGCTTTCTCCAAACTTTGGAGATCGCGGAAGATTTTCCTCTCACTTGACAGATTACTCGCGCTCCACGGGTCGAAATAGTTCGACTTCGACCATTTGTCCCTCCTCATACCCTTCCACGCGTTCAGGTACTATGAGGAAACCGTTAGCCTGCACCAAACTACTTAGGATCCCAGCGCCAGAAGTTCTAACCGGATCGGCGAAGAGGGTCCCTCCGCTTTCAACAACCTGAACCCGCACATAAGTCCGCGAACCCAAGACTCCAGCAACGCGCCTTCGCAGCTTGACCTTGACCATAGGCCTAAGCAGCGAGTTCGTTCCGAGCATGTGATTGACTATTGATGGAACGAATTCGAGGAAGGCGATGTAAGCCGAAGCGGGATACCCAGGTAGTGAGACTACTGGTTTTCCGTTCACCACTCCTAGACCGGTAGGCATCGAAGGGCGCATCGCAACTCCATGAACCAACATTCCCGGCTTGCCTAAAGAGTCAACCACCCGAGGTACCATGTCGCCGGGCCCGACTGACGTACCCGCGGTAACGAGAATAAGGTCGCTCGCATCAATTGCACTCCTCAACTTGGCTTGTATCTCGATAAACTCGTCCCGTGCAATACCCATGTCAATAGGTTCGCAGCCGAGTTCGCGTACCGCACTTAGTAAAGTCGGACGATTAACATCAGGGACTTTGCCAGATTTTGCCTCTGGTTTTTCTTGAATTTCATTACCAGTCGAGAGCACGGCGATCTTGAGCCTACGCTTTACCGAGACTTCCGTGAATCCAAGGTATGATAACATGCCGATGTCTTGTGGAAGCAACCGTGTCCCTTCCCGCAAAATCGACGTCCCCTTTCTAACATCCTCTCCGATTTTTGAAACGTTCTCAGTGGGGTGAACTTCGCCGGATATTTCCACGCCTCCATTCTTCGTTTTCTTAGTGTATTCGACCATGACAACTGCGTTTGCACCTTTTGGCATCTGACCTCCCGTAACGACGAAGGCTGCATCACCTTTTCTAATGTCTGCAGTTGGACGGACGCCGATATCTACTCCATCAATAGAATTTAGTAATATTGGTGAGCTGGCCGAGGCTCCGTACGTGTCTTCTGCTCTGACCGCGAAACCATCCATGGCGGCTCGATCAAAAGAAGGCATATCGGACGGGGAGATCACATCGTGGCTGAGAATCCTGGCGAGAGCAGACAATACTGGAACGTTCTCTACCTCTATATCCCGCTTTGGAACTTGGTCAATCAATGCTTCAAGAGCCTCGTTTGTGGGCGTTAAATGCTTGAAACCTTTCCCAGTTACGTCATGATCATTATGCGAAAGGGCTGGTTCTCTGCTCAAGTAGGCCACGTCTCAGAGTCAGGATTTTTCTGAATAAACGCAGGTTAAAGGTTCTTCTTTCATTCCATTCACGCTTTACCTGGAGAGTTATTGCTGGACCAAGCAGTTGAAACGCTTAATAGCCCGACAAAATGTCCTCGTGTAAACTGAATCTTGCGCGGTTCCCCAGCTTGAACACACAAGAGATTGCTGAACACGAGAAAGTAATGAGGGCCGAGGGCCAGCGAATCGTAGCCGAAGGAACGAAACGCGACCTTCATCTGCGACTACTAGGCGCAATTGCATTTCAGGCCCACTGCCCGAAATTCAGCTACCTCACAGGGCGGCTTAATAGAGTTCTATCCGACGTTGATTTCGCCGCCTACTTTTCGGAAGCCTCTCGTGTCAATGGGATGATGAGAGAGCTTGGATACGAAGACCAACCTATGGTTACCGCGCTCTGGGGACACAGAAGAACCATTTGGGACAACAAGTCAAACGGGTTGCACGTCGACATCTTTCTCGATAAGTTGGAAATGAACCATGATATCGAGTTCCAGAACCGCCTACACATTGACCCACTCACGATCTCTCTGGTAGATATGTTGTTAGAGAAAATGCAGATCGTTCACCTCGAAGAGAAAGACATGATCGATACAACAATGCTGCTACGCGAACACGATATTGGAACAGCCGGTCCCGAAACTATAGACGCAGGCTACATAGCGAAGTTGCTATCGAACGACTGGGGATTCTACTACACCTGTACAACCAACCTGAAGAAGGTCGGCCTCAAACTCGCCACCTATCAGGAACTAACCCAAGAGGATCGGAACGATGTGGGAGCAAAGATTGAGAAACTCTTGAGAATCGTCGAAGATGAACCGAAAGCAATGCGCTGGAAGATTCGAGCCAAAGTCGGTACTAGCAAGAAATGGTATAGAGATGTCGAAGAAGTCCGAAGATAGCCTGAGATATGCTAGGCGTCTATCGCACCGAACGAGCGAGATTCCTAATGGTCAGCCGTCTATTTGCTTACCTAATTAATCGGAGAAGAAGGGTCAGAAAGAAACGAAAAACACCTGTTCCGACTAGCTGAAACTGATCTACCGTATTACTTTGCAAAACTAACACCGCTTCGGGGTATTGACTCCTTCGAATTCTCGTCTTCGACTTGTCTCCTCTGCGTACTTGACGCTCCTCTTCTACAGCATAGCGTCAACGGTTTCGTTCAGCGGCCCAGTAATGCCTCTCTACGTGGATTCGCTTGGAATCACAGTAATTGGCTGGAGTGTACTGGTGGCAGTGCAAGCGGCTGGCATGTTTCTTGCCGAATGGATTTGGGGTAACCTTAGCGACAGAGCCGATCGGCGACTCCTCATGCTCGTGTCGATTCTCGCAATGAGCGTACTATCTCCCCTCTACACCCTCCGGACGCTTCTCCCCGTTTTCATTGCTCTCCAATTCTTCAACGGGATTCTGTTTGTTGCTATTGGGCCACTAACCAGGTCATACGTCACCGAAGCCGCTCCTGAGAAGTCGATTGGGTTGTATGCGAGCCTCTGGTGGCTCTTCTTAGTCCTCGGGCGCGTAATTGGGCCTTTGCTTGGCAGCTATATTGCTCAAACTTGGGCGTTTGAATACTCTTTCTGGGCCACCTCGGCGATCTCGCTCTTGATGGCAGTATTCGTTCTGGTCTCGTTTCCAAGTGAAAGATCTCGACACCAAGCGCATAAGGGGGACATGGTTGGCGCTCTAAGACGTGTTCTCAGTAGACGATCCGCCAAACTTCTCTTTCTGTCGGCCGCTCTAATCTTCATGGGGCGTACAGTAACCTCCTCGTTTCTGCCATTATACGCCTCACAGCAAATCAAGATGTCCACTGTAGATGTGGGTGTTCTATTTGCTTCGGTCTCGGCGGCTCAATTGGTGGCAATGCCGATCGTCGGGTGGCTCGCGGACAAATTCGGCAGAAGCCGCACAACGGTTCTTGGGCTCCTTGCAACCTCTGCCTTATTCCTCTTGTATTTTTTCGCGGACACTTCTTACCTAGTTCTGGTTGTTTCGATCGCCGTGGGTATAGGATTCTCTGGGTCAGCCCTATTGTTGGCTATGATTCCTGATGTGACTCCGAGCGCGATGCAGGGCGCCACGATCGGGATTTATGGTTCCTTTGAGGATCTAGGAATAATCGTCGGCCCGCTGCTGTTTGGTTTCGTATGGAGCGCATTTGGACCCGTGTACATATTCGCGGCTAGTGCCATAACACAGCTTGTCGGAGCAGTCTTAGTCTACGGATCAAACAAAACAAAGATGGTCTGACAGGATCAGGTTGAAGTGGGCTAGGATGGAGTACAGTAGAGAAATCTCTAAACTCAAAGTATCGGTCCTACCGGACTTTTACCTCGACAGGATAGTTTCCGTTCCATCCCTCAAGCAACTCTTCAGGCTGGTAGAGCTGAAGGCAGCTTCCGGGGGCGGGAATCTGCGGGGCTTTTCGCAGATCGAACGCACAGGGGGAAACGCTGCAAATTTGGCGTATGCCTTGGCATTATTGTCAGTGAAGACGAGACTCTACTGCGTCGGAGATGGACACACGCAAACCGCGCTTGCAAACCATCCACGCAACTGCCGCGTGCGAGTCATTCCCGGTCAGCCTGGTTACACGACTGCCCTTGAATTCAGTTTCCGAAATAAGCCTGTGAACGTGATGATAAGCGACGTCGGTGATGCCAAGGAGTTTGATGGACGAAGACTTGAACACAAAGTCATTGCAACTCTCGAGACGTCCGACTGTGTAGCCCTCGTGAACTGGTCAGCCAACAGAAAGGGAAACGCGCTCGCAAGGAAGGTTTTCGGCTTAAAGGGTCGGAAGGGTAGGCTCAACTTCCTTGACCCTGCAGACCTTGCCGGCGCGGAGGGGCGTCTCAAAGTGCTTGTGAATGAAATTATCGGACGGGGTTTGGTCGACGTGGTTAGCGTAAATGAGAACGAAACTAGGATTATGGCTCGGCGTCTTTCAGTTGGAAGGTTACCTCGGAACTATAAAAGACGGGATTTGGTCAGAGTTTCAGGATTACTCCAGGAAGTTCTGAGAGTCAAACTAGACGTGCATACTCCAATTGGTAGCGTGTCCTCAACCGAGGAGGGACAAACTTGGGTTCCGGCAATTGGTAAGATCGCGGGTCTCGTTACGGGAGCCGGAGACGTGTGGGATGCAGGAGACATAATTGGACACCTTGTCGACTTCCAAGCACAAGATCGGTTGCTTTTTGCGAATGCTTGCGCCTACCTCTACCTTAGAAGTAGCGCTAGAAGAATGCCGACGCTCAGGCAGACGACTAATTTTCTGGTCAGACTGAAGATCAAGAAAGACTAGGGGAGTTTAGAGTCTATCCTGTGGTGCGTCGATGGATTACTTGTAGTTCTTCAGACTCGCGCTGTCCTCGTTGAAGACCTGTTCAAGCATCCCGAGGGCGGCTTTCTTGAGTGATGCGTCATCCATTCCTTGAGCGACGAATTCACCCTCAACAACCACTTTGGTTTTGTTTCCCATGGGGCTGTATGTGTGGGTGTGTTTTGTACCCTTCATTGGTCCGCCAGTGATTTCTAGGCTAAATCCCTTCGGCGGGTTGAAGTCGAATTTCCAGGTTTCCTTGCGCCATGACCCGTCGGGGTTCTTCACTTCGACCTCTGAGGTCATGCCTTTGTCATTCTGTTCTAGTACTTTTGAAAATTTGACCGAGCTATGTTGGTGGGTTGTGGGATTGTCGTCGTTGAGAAAGCGCCAAATCTTCTCAAGGGGTGCATCAAACATGCCTTCATCTGATACGTGTACCATTTTTCATCAACCAAAAACACTAGTTTCG
>JBEKPE010000068.1:0-11672 GCA_049521055.1 Bathyarchaeia archaeon | reverse complement strand
GATGTCAAAGACAATCAGCTTGCCCTTTCTAATCTCGGCCGCGTCAACCCCTGCGTTGTGGGGATCTGCTCCTGATGCACCAATCGCAAATATCGTGCCCTCCGGCGCAATTAGCTTTTCACGCGCCAGCTTCGATGCGATCATGAATTTGATCAATCCAACTGTCGCCCGTTTCCTGTCAATCTGCAAGTGGCCGCGGTTTTCCTTGGCATTCCGGAGAGCATGGAGCACTTCATTGACTACTTTCGCCGTTTTGGCTCCAACCCTTCTGATTTCTTCAAGTTCTTTGCGGTCCTTCCTGTCTCGTGAGGCCTCGAGAATCGTAGGGGATTGTTGTCCGATGACCCTGACGCCTAATCTCTCCAGTTTCTCGGCTAATTGTAAACCGTTAGCTAAGTCGTTCCTGCCGAAAAGAACTACCTTTCCTCTCACTCCTTCAGCCCTCAGTATTTGCAGGATGAGGTGTGGGAATGCACCGCCTCTATTCTCGAATCGTCTGAGGAGCTCTTCGTATCCCCACTGTGTTAGAGTTTGGATTCTCTTGACTTTACCTGCCCTCTTAGCCGACCCGTAGTCCAAATTGCTGACAACGAGCAGGGGTGGTCTGCCGAGTTTCTTGAAATACGTACCACCTCGAGGAAGTACCCCTCCCACGACGTAGGTAAGGTCGGGGTCTGCGAGGGTGGTATTTCCAAACACGATAATTCCATCGATGCCTTTCGACCGCATCGCGGCGTCTATGTCGTCAATCATCCGACATCACATCAATTCCTAGAACTCATTGCGTGAGCCCGTTTGGAGGTATAATTGATTTCTAATCCTAGGACCGATCTCGAAACATTGACAGCAGTCCCCAACAACCTGAGATATGAAGTCAATATTGCTCTCAATGCGCCAGAATCTCTCGCCTCGAATTGCAGTTTGAGCGTTCTCCCTCTCATTGTGATTCTTGCGTTCGCCTTTTCGCCTGCCGGGTAAAACATTTCAGGACGTAGTGCTTCGGCGATTGCTTCCATTTGTTGGCGCGACTTGAACCGGGCGGTGATTCTGGCTTCAGCGCTACGCTTGAGTCGTTTCATTTCTACGACTTTACGTTCTCGTGATGAGTCAAGTCTTGCCTGCGAGGTCACATGATTAGCTTCGTTGACCCGGATTGATGCTTTACTCGGTCTTCTCTTCCGCAGTTTGATCCGGTTCTTTTTCTGTTTTGGCTTTTCTGCGCCTTCGCTTTGCTATCTTGGCCTTGGTTTCGGCTTCCATCTGACGTGCTTTCTCAGCCTTAAGCTCGGCTACTGCACTGCTGGCGACGCCGGCACGGGCTGCTCGTTCAGCCACTTGACCGAGCTTGGTGGTCGGTGAATAGGCGCCGCCGGCGAACTTGAACCCACAGCTACGGCAGAGCCAAATTCCGACTGAAAGGCGTTTGACTGTGGTGATATGGCATTGGGGGCATTCGTGTGGTGCTCTCATTTCAGTCATGAGTGTGGAGTATCTTTTCCGTGCGACGGTTCCGTAGCGCGCTCCGAAGCTTCCCGATGGGCCTACTTTGTATGTTCTACCCACGTTAGTTCACTTTCGAAAGGATCTTCTCTCGAAGTTCTCTCGATTTATTTACGGAAGACGAGATAATCTGCTTAATTTCCTCGGGGGTAAATACACCCAATCCTCCTTTCTGCATTGCGCACACATTGCCATCCTTGTCCGTCGTGACGGTTAGGCGGCAACTCATGACTTGTTCCTCTTCGAGGCATGGATCAACGATGATGGAACCGTCAAGTTTCACTGAGGTGATCGGAACCGGGTAGTTTTGCATGGGGAGAGGGATTTTCGTGTCTTTGTACTTGATCTCGCCGCCTTTTACCTCAAATGCTTGCATTTTCGCGCTTATGAGCGCTCCCAGCGCGGCCATTCCTGCTGCGTCAATCAGGTTTCCATCATGGTCCAGAACGTAGACGTCCACGAAAATTACGAGGACTTTCTTTCCGGGGTCGATGCACATCTTGGCAAGGTCTATGGCTTTCGATTCACGGATTCCGCGGTCCACGACTCGCGCAAGTTCAATGGAATTCTCGTCGGGCGGACCTGCTTCAAATGTAGGGTAGGCGAGTGGGACGAATTCCGCGTTGACGGTGAGTATTCCTTCGTTCGGAGTGTCCGGAAAAGGAGTGCCAACTTGGACTTTCACTCCCGCCAGAATTTTGGTCTTGCCGAGGTAGACTTGAGCGGAACCGTTGGCTTTCTCCACAGTTCCAAGCATGATTGTGAGTGGCCGGTAGTCTAGGGGGCCTCGGTCATCGATGCGTTTGCCTTTGAGAATTAGGTCGCGCACGGTCTTTTGTTCTAGCTTGGCAACGGGGGAGGGTTGGTGTGTTGCGGACATTATGCTTTGACCTCCGCAACTTCCTCTGTCTCAGACTCGTCTCGTTCGATATGGTACTTTCGCCGAAGGGTATCGCGTTGCATGTCGTATATTGTCTTGCAAGCGTTGATAGCCATATCTAAGGCCTGTTTCAATTCTTCTTCAGTCATTGAGCCATCCATTTGGAGCAACCCAATTGCGTTCGATTTCGGCATGTAAGCTACCGGGAGATCCGCATCTCCCTTCTTGTCTTCGATATCGGACAGGTCGAGGACTACCTTGCCGTCGATTTTACCGGCCGCGCAGGCGGCAACTAGCTCCCGCAGTGGAATACCTGCATCTGCCAGAGCCAGAGAGGCAGCGGTAATACCAGCACATCTCGTTCCTGCATCCGCTTGAAGAACCTCAATGATGATATCGATGGTCGATCGGGGGAAATATTCAGACATTATGGAAGGCTCCAGTGACTCTCTGATGACCTTGGAGAGTTCTAGTTCGCGCCTTGATGGGGCGGGTGACTTCCTTTCATCCGTCGAGAACGGTGCCATATGATATCTGCATTTCACAACGGCTCTGTCGGCGAGCGCGATGTGCTTTGGGTGTGCCTCACGAGGGCCGAATACTGCCGCTAGGATCTTGTTCCTTCCATGTTCGATGTATGCCGATCCGTCTGCTTTGTCGAGTATTCCAACTTCTAATTTGATTGGCCGCAGTTCGTCAAGCCGTCGGCCGTCCACGCGGAGTCCGTTTTGATTAATTAGTTGAACTTGTTCTTTATTGCCCAACGGTTATTCCCTTCATTCGTTCCAGTATCATTGCCTTCACGCGATCTGTTAGTCCTGTCGTGTGCGCTTCACGTTCGATCATGTAAATAGCTTCTACAGCTATCAGTTCCTGGTCAGGGTTTCTTCCAGTAACCAAGATAACGCCGTTTTGGCCGGGTATGATATCGGTTCCAGTCTCCTTCTTCAACATTGTTATCATAGATCCTTTCTTCCCGATGACTCGGGGTATCTTCGTATTGTTGATTCGCGCAACGCGGCCTGAGGTTACTTTGCCTAGCCCTCTCCCTTTCGTCGTCAAGAGGGGATCTCGAGTCCTGTCGAACGCAATCACTTGCGCGATCATAAGGTCTCCGACGCCGTAGATGCTACGCAGATCATGACGGACTGAATCACGTCCGCGGTGCATAGGGGTTTCAGAGGCAGGTAGCATTGCAGGGTAGGGTGCGTAGATGTCTACTTGCCACCCCGACATTCCAATGTCAAAGACTCGGCCGAGGACGATGTCATCCATGCGAGGTATGTATGCCCCTTTGACGGGCATGACTATCAGCTTGTTCCCAATTACATCAGCCATACCCACACGTGAGGCGAAAATCTTAGACCCTTCACGATACGTGTTCTCGCCCGCAAAGTATGGGCCCTCTGCTAGAACATCCCCCGGGCCGACTAACTGTTTTCTCTCTGCTAAGACCGTCAACCCTTCCAACTCAATGTTATGAACGAATTCGAGAAAAACAAGGAAACTGCTAGATATACATTGAGTTTTGCGTACAGGCGCTAAGCACCCCGTTGATTCCAGTCCAATAGGAGCCTAGAGGAGGAATTTCGGAGGCAATGCGTTCGATTTCGTCTATCCTTTCCTTCGTTTCCAAATCAGCGCAGCTAGAACAACTGCTGTCACAACGAGAATAAGCGGTCCAATTATGATGAGTATTTGCTGTGGTTTGGATGTTGGAGAAGAAGAGATTGGAGGGAGAGGCATGTAGATTGATGAGCTGGAAGCGAGAGAGTTTATGGTTTCAGTGTTTCCACTCGACGTTGAGGTCGTACCGTTAAGAGAATTGTTAGCCCCTAACAGGTATACTAAGAGAAGCAGAAGAAGGATGCCAACCGCGATTACGGCCCATCTTCGATAGCGGCTTCCTCGTAACCCCGTCAACGATTTCTAACCTATTCGGATAGACCGGTGGTTCGATTTCCCAAAGTGGACCAGACTTATTTGAGAGTCACGCGTGCGCAAATTGGTCTCAACCGGGTCGTGTACGAAGTTTCCGTTAAACTGCCTATTTTAGTATCTTTGTCTGGATTGTACCCTGAGTGACCTTGCCAAGCCTCTCAACGAACGGCCCATAAAGGCCTGCAGGCATCTCCACCACGGCAACCAGTGCCCCATCGGCCTGCCATTCCTCTTTGCTAATCGTCCCATATCCCTTGACAGCACCATACCCCTTCGGTGCAAACTCTGCGAGGATCTTTATCGCCACACGCATTTGCTCCATCTTTATCGGTATAAGAGCCCTGAGCTCATCTATCACATCCTTCGCCTGTTCATCGGCACTCTTGAAAGGATCAATCGAATACTTGATCTGATTCATTGCCTGTTCGATGCGCATAGGTGGATGTGGCGTCGCGGTTCTCGGGTCGATGCAGTTTCTGGCGATAAAAGCAACGATCTGCTTGCGCTTGTCCTCTACTAGTTGACGCCTCTGGTCGGTGGTGAGTTGCAGCTCACCATGCTTCATTATCTCTTCGGCGATCGCTAAAGGGTCCTCCGTGCCGAAGGCTTTCTGGAGCTTCTCAGCAGACGCGTGAGTGCCCTTCCCCGCGTCGCTGTAAACTTCGTCTATGACTAAAAGCTGCGATACGCCTAGCTGTTGCTTTCCCATCTTGTATTCGAGGGCAAGGTCTGGTTTAACCAGGATTTCGAACTTTTCTCCGCTTTTTGAGATTCGCGCCGTGGTGAACTTTTCACTCATCGGCTAGCGGCCTTTTTCGTCGAATCAAGCCGTTTGATATATTTGTCCACATCTTCCTGGGACAGTTTGGCGAATTTCTTAGTAGCAGTAGATACAGTTGCAATTCTGATCTTCTGCGCGTCTAACTTATCTTCCAACACCTTGCTCATGCATTTCAAAGAAAGGACTAACGCATCATCAAGGGTCATAGTGTCCTTGTAGTCAGCTTCGAGAATTTCGTTCGCAGCGTCGCCACCAGCACCAATAGCCCAGGCCTTGTAGGCGAGAAAGGCACCGCTAGGGTCTGTCCAGAACAATCTACTGCCTTTTCGATCCAAACCGCCAAACAGCATCGATATTCCGAACGGACGCACACCTGCATGCTGTGTGTAAAGCTGCTTAATCTCTCCAATTCTTCTCGTAAGAATCTCAACGTCAATGGGTTCGTCGTAAAGCAGCCGGTTCGATTGAGCGTAAACGCGCGCTTGGTCGACTAGAATGTGGGCGTCGCAGCTCAATCCGGCCACGGCTGCGCCAACATGTTCGTCGATTTGAAAGATCTTCCACATGAACGTAGGATCTTGGAGTTTGGAGGTGGCACGCTCCTCAGCAGCTAAAACAACGCCCTCTGGGCATGCAATGCCGAGCACGGTAGCACCTCTCTTTACAGTCTCGGAAGCGTACTCAACTTGGAATAAGCGTCCATCGGGTGAGAAAACTGTGATCGCACGGTCGTAAGCACCTGGAACTGCAAACATTGACAATTCAAATTCACCTGTAACGAAATTCAGCCACTTGAGTAGGATTCCCTAATTAAACCCTTTACTCCGCGTTTCCCACAGGAAATATTGTGACCAGATCCAGAATCACCGAGTCACGAAGAAATTCACTGGCATCGACAAATCGCGAAATCGTAGTTAAGGGGTCAGCCCGTCGCTGAGGTCGTCATATCTTCAGCAAAGAGATCTGACTGGGACTGGCTTCTTCATCCCCTCAATTACAGTCCAGCCGCTTCATGAAAAACGTTACCCAACCTTCCGTTTTCGCAGTCCTTTGATGGTTCCAGAGACCGCTATCACTAAGACGGCAATAGTGGTCCCACCGCTGTCAGTGATCAGGGCTAAAGCAGATGCAAGTTCCTTGACTGCGCTTCTTTCACAGGAAACGATGCTGGTCGATGTGCCTTGATTGAATTTTATGATCTTCGGATCGATGCGTGAAAAACCGATGTCGCCAAAATGCGTACGTACCGACGAGTTCAGTGCGTCGTGAAACTGCTGATCAGTGAACTCCCGGCTGTAAAGGACTTTAACTAGCAGGTAACGCCGAGTCATCGCAATTCAACGCCGCGATGATACGATTATTCTCACGCCTTCTTCCACGTACTCGGGTTTTCGTTTCTTAGCATTCTCAGTTATGATGGACGTCGGCATCAATGATACCGCGGCAGTAGAGGCTGTCCCTCCTAGGCCAAGGGTTGAAGCGATCGCGCTTAATTGAAGTGGGGCTCTCACCATCTCAGCTGTTCTCGCCCCACTCGATAGCACCACTTTCACGTTATGCTCCTGGGCAACGGCGATAGTTTTTCGCAATCTAGAGAGGATACCAGTGTCGGTCGACGAGAGTATGCTGGCGATCAAGTTGATCTCCAGGGCACCATGTAGCAGACGAGCAAGGGGGTGACTGAATCGGACATTGCGTATAAGGGGATCAAAGAACACGACGTCAACCCGCCTATCTCTGGATGCAACCGTTGCAACACGGGCATTCGCACACTTTACGGCGACCACATCGTACGCGTTTCTGAATCTCCGGAGCGATCGGAGCAGTTCCGTTCTCGAGGGCGATCCAAGGTCTATCCGAAGCGCAGTGTCAATTCCTTGATCTTGAAAGATTTGTCGGATAGAATTGACACGCTCAGGCAGAAGACCGGTGGGGATCGTAAGTCCCACGGCCGAATAGCCCGCCGTCCTGAGGATTTGAGCCATACGCGTGCACTCGTTCGCGTCATCGACTTTGGGGAAAATATGGAGGTCTACGAACTTTGACAGTTCTCTTCCGACTCCAGGTATTGGATCATTAGATTGGTGGCTTCGCCGGTGAACCTCGTGAATTTCATTCGCACTCTAATCGAGTCTTCTTCTCCGAGTTGGACGATTCCGCGAAAGGTCTTTTGCTTATCTATGCGAATGTAAAGATTCCCGTCAGCGTCAGAATACAGGCTTAGGTCTCGTTGAATTGTAAGTTTGTCCTTGTTAGAGAGTTGGCTCCGGAGGAATGTTGTAAACTCGTCAATTTCAGGCGCCTTGGTAAGCCGGGCTTCGAAGGTGACTATCGGGTTGCCGTAGTGACCCTCCATGTAACGACGTGTGAAGAGCTGTCGGCCTTTCAGCGTATCGGGGATTAGACGCGTTAACACTTGCTGCACTTTGTCCAAGTCGTCAGTTGCATGCGCGATGGTGCTTATCTCAACTGTTTGAATACTCTGGCCCGACTTCAAGAAACCTTACACGCCCATCTCTTCGCTTATTTGGTACAGCGATAAGATAAAGCAGAGGATTAAACCACGAACGCATTCAGGTACAAATTAGCCGTGGCCGTTAGACGTGATCTGGACATGGGCAAGGGGAAGATCGCGGTCCAAGTAAGTCATGCTTCGGTCACTGCAGCCGAAGAAACGAGGAAGCGACGGCCCGAATGGTGGAAGCAATGGTTCGAGGAGGGGCAACGCAAGATCGTAGTCAAAGTGAATTCCGAGAGTGACCTCGAGGACCTAAGAAGAGACGCCGAAGAGTTAGGGCTGGTGGCGGCGATTATTCACGACAGCGGTTTAACCCAGGTAGATCCTGGAACGGCGACTTGTGTCGGAATTGGCCCTGCACCTGCAGACCTTGTCGACAAGATCACTGGCGAACTTCCCTTACTGTAGAATACGAACCTGTAGGAACCAGTAAGTGAGCAGTGGAATGCTCGTTCGTCGAGCTTTGACAATCTTCATTTGCGAATTTTGAATGGCCCAAAACAGCTGATGAGGGTCAATAGGACACTGTGATGCTTGAGGTGGACTTAGGCCGGTTTCACGTTTCCTTGGATACGGGGTTGTGTGGGTCCCGCATGATGGTTTCGTACCAATGGTGCATTCCGTCTTCCCATACGTAGTATGAGTTGAGTACTCGAAGGTTTGGATATCTCTTTCTCGCTTTCTCCTCAGCGATATTCTTCAGACTGGCTGCGCGTGTGAATCTTGTCACGCCTAGGGCTTTTTGTCTGCGTCCCGCTCTGGGTCGCGGCTTGCGGGCACCGCCCTTCCTTATCCTAACCCTGACCACTACGTAGCCCTGTTTTGCTTTGTAACCTAATGATCTCGCTCGATCAAGCCTAGTTGGGTGCTCGACCCTGTGGACAGTCGGTTCGCGCCGCCACGTTATTGCGATTTGACGAAGGTAACGCTGCAAGTCACCCTTTCCCCGTCCCAACCAAGCTTGGGTAAGATATTTTTGCGCACCCATTGGAAATTTCGACCAACTTTGAAGCTTAAGTTTAAGACAAATGACGCGTCTCTGAACTTCAGGCAGTGTGAAAAGTCGCGCTGCTATTTAAGCGGCTTGCAAACAAGTAAGCGGTCTCAAAACCATGACATCGGACGAGGAGTCTCTTAGGAAAGCATATCTTCCTGCTCAACTTGCGAAAAAATATCACCCATTCTATCGTGGAAAAATCGAAATCGTAACTAAATGTCCAATCCGTTCCTTTGACGATTTCGCGATTTGGTACACTCCTGGGGTGGCTGAGGCTTGCGAAGAGATCAAGGCCAGACCTGAAGCTGTTTTCGAGAATACGAACAAGTGGAATACTATAGCGATCGTTACTGATGGTTCGCGTGTTTTAGGCCTCGGTGACATCGGCCCTGAAGCAGGCCTCCCGGTTATGGAAGGCAAGGCATTGCTCTACAAGTACTTGGGTGGCATAGACGCATTCCCAATCTGCCTCGGCACGAAGAAAGCAGAAGAAATCATTTCTGCAGTGAATTGGATTCAACCGTCGTTCGCAGGGATAAACCTTGAAGACATAGCTCAGCCGAAATGCTTCGAAATCCTAGACACTCTGCAAAAGCAGCTAGACATACCCGTTTGGCATGACGACCAACAAGGAACAGCCACCGTAGTACTAGCTGGTTTCATAAACGCCCTCAAGGTGGTCGGAAAGAAAGTATCAGACGTGAAGATATCAATGATTGGTGCCGGAGCAGCCAACGTCGCATTGGCACGTTTACTGACACTATCTGGCGCGAAGGCCGGAAACCTGATCCTCGTAGATAGCAAGGGCACACTGCACCGAAACAGAAAGGACTTACAAAACACGCCTAAAAAATGGAAGCTCTGTCAAGATACGAACTCTGAGGGAAGGGAAGGAGGCATTGAAGCCGCCATGGAGGGAGCTGATGCATGCATAGCATTGTCGACACCCGGGCCCGGAGTAGTAACCAGGAACTTTGTCTCAAAAATGGCTGACAGAGCTATCGTGTTCGCATGCGCCAACCCCATACCCGAGATCTGGCCCTGGGAGGCAGAAGAGTCGGGCGCAGCGGTTGTCGCAACGGGACGTTCTGATTTCGTAAACCAGCTGAACAATTCACTAGGATTTCCCGGAATCTTCAGGGGAACGATTGATGTCCGCGCACGAACAATTACCGACGAGATGTGCCTGGCAGCGGCGGCTGAACTCGCTAAACTCGCTGAAGAACGAGGGTTATCTGCGAAGAACATTATCCCGACAATGGATGATTGGGAAGTGTTTCCGCGTGAAGCGACAGCTGTCGCGGAGAAGGCGGTTGAGCAAGGGGTCGCGAGACTGAAGAGAACAAGGCAGGAAGTTTACGAGAGCGCCCGATCAATCATCAAGCGAGCGCGTGAACAGGCGAGATATCTGATGCGCGGCGGTTTTATTCAGGACTTCCCCACTTGAATCGAGACACCCTCGGCAGGATATTCAAGACTGGGCTTGAACAGTCAGCCTTTAATTGCGAATTCCTTTGGGCAGAATTTTAGAGGTCCATAACATGTCTAATCGCACTATTGCTGTGATAGGTGGAACCGGAGACCAAGGATTCGGCTTAGTCCTGCGTTGGGCTAAAGCGGGTGAAAGAGTGATCATAGGATCGAGGCAATTACAAAAAGCTGAAGACGCCGCCAAAAAGGCCAGGGTTGCGCTGGGAGAGAGCGTAAACGTTTCGGGAATGGAAAACCCTAAGGCTGCAGCTGCGGCGGACATTATAGTGATGTCTGTTCCGTTCGCGGCCCATGTAGATATGATCAAATCCGTGCACGACAGCATCCAGCCAGACGACATATTCATCGACGTCGTAGTTCCGCTCACAACAGCCGTTGGAGGATCTGCCTCCACCGCCCTCGGAGTTTGGGAAGGCTCAGCAGCACAACAGGCGGCAAGATTACTTCCTCCTCACACGAAGATTGCGTCAGCATTCCACAACGTCGTCGCGGAAGCCCTCCAAGACATTGGCAAGAATGTGGATTCAGACGTTATCGTTTGTGGGGACTTTCAGGAGACACGAAAGCTAGTAATGGAACTCGCAACGAAGATACCTGGAGTTAGAGCCGTTGATGGGGGACGCTTGGAGAACTCTCGAATCGTAGAACAGATCACGGCCCTTCTAATAGGAATAAACATACGATACAAAGTAAACGCGGCCGGAATACGAATTACAGGGATCCCAGTCAGCTAAGGTTGATTTGTAGGAAATTATGATTTGCCGCGCATAGTGGGTGTTGTAGGGAAACCTAACGTAGGAAAGAGCACATTCTTCAGCGCTGCCACTCTCGCCCATGTAGCCATCGCGAACTATCCCTTCACCACAATCAAACCAAATATTGGGATGGGATATGTTCGAACACCTTGTGTCTGTCGTGAATTCAATGTAACGGACACACCTGGCAATTCCACCTGCATCAATGGGATTAGACTCGTGCCTGTTGAGATAGTTGACTGTGCGGGACTTGTCCCCGGGGCTTGGCAGGGCCGAGGCCTCGGAAACCAGTTTCTAGACGAGATACGACAAGCCGATGCTCTCATCCACATCGTCGATGCGTCGGGCTCAACGGATTCTGAAGGAAAGCTATGCGACGCGGGCTCTCACGATCCACAGGAAGACGTTCGATTCCTTGAGCATGAACTGGACATGTGGCTTCTACAAATCATCAAGAAGGAATGGGATCGTGCCATTAGACTAGTCGAGGGTGCTAAGGAGGACCTCGTGACAATCCTCGAAGACAAACTAAGCGGCCTCGGAATACGCAAGGACCACTTAATCTCAGCGAAAGGGAAGATCGGCCTGAATTTCGAGAAGCCCAGTTCCTGGTCCGATGACGACATTTTGCATTTGGTTAGTGAACTGCGCAGTAAGTCGAAACCGCTCCTCATTGCTGCAAACAAAATGGATGTTCCACGTGCAGAAGACAACCTGAAACCCTTGGGCGGTCTGGGCCACATGGTAGTGCCTTGCTGTGCGGAAGCAGAGCTAGCGCTAAGACGGGCCGCTGAGAAAGGCATCGTGAC
>JBEKPE010000067.1:0-11721 GCA_049521055.1 Bathyarchaeia archaeon | reverse complement strand
GCTGGTGATCGTATCATCCCCTTTGCCCGTCCCAAATTTGCTCTTCCAGCCGAGACCTTGTTCCTCGACGGGGGCGGCTTCAGGCTCGGGGCCTACGAGTGACGCAGCGCCAGCGCCATGGGTTTTGCCGAACGTGTGACCGCCAACAATCAGCGCGACGGTTTCCTCGTCGTTCATCGCCATACGAGCGAATGTCTCGCGGATGTCTTTGGCGGCAGCAAGCGGATCCGGATTACGGTTCGGTCCTTCCGGGTTCACGTAAATCAAACCCATCTGCACAGCAGCAAGAGGATTCTCTAGATCCCGATCACCCGAGTAGCGTTTGTCGTCAAGCCACTTGCTCTCGGTCCCCCAGTAAATATCCCCTTGAGGCTCCCAGATGTCTTCACGCCCTCCCCCGAAACCGAATGTCTTGAAACCCATCGATTCCAAGGCAACGTTGCCGGCGAGGATCATCAGGTCGGCCCAGGAAATCTTCCGGCCGAATTTCTGCTTGATCGGCCACAGCAACCGACGTGCCTTGTCGAGGTTCACATTGTCGGGCCAGCTGTTGAGAGGCGCAAAGCGCTGGTTGCCGCCCCCTGCGCCCCCGCGGCCATCGCCTATGCGGTAGGTGCCCGCGCTGTGCCACGCCATTCGGATTAAGAGTGGCCCGTAGTGGCCGAAGTCCGCCGGCCACCAGTCCTGCGACTTCGTCATCAGTTCACGGAGGTCCTTCTTCACGGCCGTCAAGTCGAGACTCTTGAACTCTTTAGCGTAGTTGAAACCCTCGCCCATCGGATTGGACTTGGAGGAATGCTGGTGCAGGATGTCAAGCTTCAACTGGTTCGGCCACCAGTCTCGGTTCGTCGTGCCGCTTTTCTTATCCAAATAACAACCCCTACTTGCTTTGTATGATGTCTTCGGTCAGAAGGAATCTTGATGCAGAGATGGCTTCAACGTTCTTTCTCAAGATAGTAGAGGACGAATCTTTCTGAAGACGGAGCGGGATTTACGAGCCCCGTCGGTTCGATTACTTGTTCCAGTCTTACTGGGACAGCATTGTCGGGGAGGTTTATCTCCCTATCCTTCCGAACCTCGATGACCCTCAATTTGCTCTTCATAATTGCTCGAGTGTCATTGGCTAAAAGGCGGATGGATTGCTTTCGGCCGATTGCTACATCTGATAATCATGTCTTTGGCTGGGTCCTCATACACAACTGGGCGGACAGGAGAGGGGTTGTTAGGGGACACAACCACTAAAGACGGGCGTCGTTCGTCGTACCGTCGTAAAGTGTGTGTGTGCGTACCACTAGTACCACACACACACTAAAACAACGGTCCTAATTTGTGCGCCTACACGAGTCATACCATACACACGGAAAAAAATCCGAAGAAAATCGCGACACTGAGCCGTTTGGGCTAGGTCGGTTTGATAGCGCCTTGCAGCTTCGACATCATGTCGGGTGACATAGCGGCCATTCCGTGCGTCTTGGCGTGATCCATTCCCTTCTTCAATAGGTCGTCTTTGTTGTCTGCCTCGAGTTCAAAACTGCATCCTGACATGGGGCACTTCAACTTGAATCCCATAACTTCACACCTCCCCTTCAACAAGTTTCGAGAAGCACACTTATTTAATCCTCTTCGTGCTCTTCGCGTTCAGTGCGAGATCGCAAAAGAGATAAAGGAAAATTATGGGTTAACTAGTTGGTACGAATCAGGTTTAGAGGTGATTAGTTTATGCCAGCGGAACCAAAATTCGAGGTCTACAAGGATCATGCTGAAAAGTTCAGGTGGAGATTGAGAGCTTCGAACGATGAAGAGATAGCGTCAGGTCAAGGGTATGAATCGAAAGAAAGCTGCATGAGAGGCGTCGAATCCGTCAAGAATAATGCTTCTAAAGCAAAGATTGTTGACATGAGCAAATAGAACTTCTGACTCCCCAAAAGTCCCTTCCAGTTTTTTCTATTGTTGTTTTTATTTTCCGTCACAAATTGACTCTCAGCCTATAGCTTTTGAACGCACCAGCCGCGCAGCTTAACTATCGTGGAGGGCTAAGCGTTGTTCGCCGTGACCAATTATGGGGGATGCTACGGTTCAGGTAGCATTCATGAGCGAACCTTTTCTCTCTTAATCGAACAACGAGTGTTACAGAAGTAGGCTAAGACTGGGAGCCACATGTCTAAGAAGGTTGCTCGTCGTCTTCGCTTGCCGCATCCGCCGATCATAAAGTGCGCTAAGTGTGGCCATGACAATAACCTCGGAAGCGGTAGCTGCAGCAAATGTAGCGAACCACTCGTGTACTGAGTCTAACGGTTCAAATCGGAGAGGGCGGCATTCATGGTGCGAGCGAGCACCCAAACTTGAACCGTCGTCGTTCGTTCAGAAAGTGTGTGTGGTATCACTGGTGCGGCCGTTCCAAATCGGACCAATCCCCCCGGTAGTATCTGTGCTTGATTGGATGAACACCGGACCGTTGTCAGTCTGCGGGGTTTTCTCGTCAGAAACTATGCTCACGTTCTTCCATGATACGTGTCTTCACTAAATCCTTAGGTTGGCACCCAACCCTTCAAGAAACGGTGAGTTCTCGGAGCAAAGGTATAATTACGAGCCGGAGTCAACGCTACCGAAATCCTGCCAAAGGTACGTGAAGTGACTCCTTGAAACGCACATCAGCCGCATTCACGATACTCTTGGGGCTGACGGCAGTGATGATTGGTCTCTACCTAAATGAATTCAAAACTCTCACCGAAATACTTCGTACGTACGTGATTCTGCTTCCATGAGTGATCGGATTGGCAGAGACGCAGCCAGTAACGCAACCTTCCGTGAAACCGGAGGAAGATGTAAGGCGGTTCAAGTTCAAATGGACTCTACCCCGAATGATCGTTCAACTAATCGCCCTGGTGGCGGTAAACGCTCTCGCTTTGACCACGATCCTTCCAAACCTAAAGGTACAGCCTATTCCGTTTGGTCTTCCTATCCTAGTTAGCGTGAATTCGCATTTCTCCGCTGTCTATAGTTCGCTGGATTTGATTCAGCTTGAGCTATCCCAGCCTGAATTCCCCTGGATTGTTCTTGGGACTGTATTGCTCATCGGAGCGGTGGTCGGTCGTGCGTTTTGCGGTTGGATATGCCCTATCGGGTTCATTCAAGACATCATTACGACCCTAAAAGGGAAGTTGGACTTCGTATCGCCCAGAACACACAAGAGTTCAACGAGACTGAAGTATCTCCTTCTGTGCGGAACGTTACTGATCAGTGGGACTTTGGCTTTAGCACTCGCGTTGGGTAGAGGTTCAGCCTACAAGACTGCGCTGGGTGTTCTCGCCTCGGGGCCGTTCATAGCAATTTCGCCTGACGGTACATTGTTTGGCACCATCCCGACTCTAGTCGGAATGGCCAGTCAAAACCTAGCCTCGTTTCTGACCAAACCGCCAACAATCCAAGAGGTTTGGGGTGATCTGCTTACTACTCCGCCTCTGCTCGCACTGCGAATATTGATTCTGGTTGGTTTCTTCGGCGCGGCCTGGAAGGTACCGCGATTTTGGTGCCGATATGTCTGCCCAACTGGAGCGTTGATGGCGGTCTTTCAGAAATATAGCTTTGCGGGCATCAAGCGGGATCCCGTAAAGTGCACCAAATGTCCGCACTGCGAGATCAAATGCCCCATGCAGATCAACATACTCGACTTGCCTTGGGAGAAGTTCAACGACCCGGAATGCATCATGTGCATGGAGTGCATAGACGCCTGCCCACACGGTTCACTCAACCTCAAGTTCCCTTAGGATTAGGACGCTGCTGAGGATTCATTGTAAACGCTTGTCAACTCGGCTGAAGGACACGGTTTTGGAATCGGGCAGTTGAGTTCCAGACGTACGACCTGATTATTGTTGGTGCAGGTCCAGCGGGGTCGGCGGCCGCCAGAAAGGCAGCCCAACTTGGGTTGAATACTCTTCTGCTCGAGAAGGAGAAGATGCCCCGGGACAAGCTTTGCGGTGGGGGAGTCACCCCGAAAGTGTTGAAGTTGTTGGATTTTCAACTCCCCGACGAAATTGTAGAATGTGCCCCTAAGTCCAGTAGAATTCATGTCGGTCAAAACTGCTTCACATTTCAATCGTCACACCCACTTGTCTACATGACGTCTCGATCCAAGTTTGACAATCTTCTATTCGAGAAAGCGGCTGAGGCTGGAGCGGAAGTTAAGGATGGAACTCCGGTCCGAAGTGTCGAGGCGCACTCTGAGTACAGCGAGGTTAGAACTCCAAACGGCTCTATCCAGTCAAAGATGGTCATAGGCGCCGATGGGATGGGCGGTCCAACGGCGAGGAGCGGCAACCTGTACCAAAGTTGGGACCCGTACCAGGTTGCTTACGCAATCGAGGCCGAAGTCAGAGTTGGAAGGGATACTGTTCTCGACTTTATCGGAGAGCAAGAGTATTTCGATATTTACTTTGGTGTCTCACAAGCTGGTTACGGCTGGGTATTCCCTAAAGACGACCACTTAACGGTCGGAGTCGGGTGCAGGCTAAGTAAGCTTCGAGATGCCCAAGAACTCTTCGGCAATTTCGTGAAAGGAATTCCCGAACTGGAAGGGCGGGACATACCAAAACCAAAAGCACACCTGATTCCCCTCGGTGGCATTGTCAAAGTTCCTATTGCGGCGGACAGGATCCTTCTTGCAGGTGACTCCGCGGGCTTTGCGGAACCCCTGCTTGGCGAAGGCATATACTTCGCCATCTTGGGAGGACAGATAGCAGCCGAAGTTGCAGAGGCGGCGTGCAGTGCCGGTAGGTTTGATCAGAAATTTCTCGCAACTTACGCACGTAGATGTCACAAGGAATTTGGAAGGGACTTCGACGTCGCCTACCGAGTCGCATGCTTCAGTTACCTAGAACAGTATGATATGGATCGTGTCGCGCGGTTCTTCTTCTCGGAGAAGAAAGTGCAGGAATGCATGGTCGGATTGATGGAAGGAACCATGCGGTACAGGGATGTACAGGCTAAGTTGGCGTGGCAATTCCTGAAATACCAAGTAGCCAAACTCGGACTCCCATTCTACCAATAACCCATCCCATACCCTGAAAGCCTGCTTCACATATTCTAGGTTCGAACAGTCATGTCAACCTCTTTTGATGCAGCCAAGTTCTATAGCAGACAAACCATACTCTCCGAGCTGGGCCCTGGCGGGCAAGAGAAATTGAGAACCGCAGAGGTAGCGGTCATTGGTTTGGGTGGTTTGGGAAGCGTGTCGGCTCTTTACCTGGCACTCGCGGGGGTTGGGAAACTAACTCTCGTAGACCAAGACACGGTGGAGATGAATAATCTTCACAGACAGGTTCTCTACTCGATGTCGGACCTCAGATACCCAAAGGTCGAGGCTGCGGCCCGAAGGATCCAACAGATCAACCCAGAAGTAAAGGTCAATCCGATTCCAGAGAATATCCGTGCAGAAAACGTGGCGTCCGCGCTCACCGGCTCTGACTGCGTCGTCGACGGACTTGACAACATGGAGACCAGGTATGCAATAAACAGGTTCTGTGCCGAAAAGCAGATTCCGCTAATTTTCGGTGGCGCGATTGGAATGGAGGGGAACGTGGCCAGTTTGAAAGTTCCCGAAACTCCCTGCCTAGAATGCGTCCTTCCCGACCTCGTCGACACCGACCTACCCACGTGTGACACGAGAGGGGTCTTGGGTGCGACAACGGGGATAATTGGGGCGATTCAAGCCATGGAAGCGATAAAGGTCCTCGCCGGAATTGAACCGCAATCGCAAGGCAAGCTAATGGTCTTCGATTTTGCACAATCAGAATTTCGCACAATCCCTTTGACGATAAGGAAGGACTGCAATGTCTGCCAAGTCAAAGCGCCGAGCTTAGCTGCCTATCCATCAAAATTGGCTTGGCTATGCGGTTCAAACACAGCGAACGTCAACCCAGAAACGCCATTGATCCTCGATTTACCGACGCTAGCGAGATCAATCGGCCGAAAACACACACTACTTCTGACCACGCCGATGGTGATCGTCTTCGATTACACAGGCCATGAAGTAAGCCTCTTTAGGAAAGGAAGAATGCTCATCAAGAACGTGAAAGACGAGGCCGAAGCACTCGAGATATCACGCAGAATCTTCGACATGATTATCACGAGCTGATTCCAGAATGGTGCTTGAAGCTGTCAACGTATGCAACGTGCAACCTCAACCTAGGCTTGCAGGAAAGGCACTCTTCCTCGTCTCCGGAGGAATCGATTCTCCGGTTGCAGCATGGCTGCTGATACGGAAGGGGGTGGAGCCAGTTTTCGCCTACTTCGACAATTACCCGCTCTGCGACCAAGCAGCCGAGGGAATTGCTTTAGATGCAATAAGAACGGTATGTCACGTAGTTGGAGTCGAAGATGCACGAATTTACATCGTGGCGCATTCGCCCGACTTGCAGGCTATTCTATCAAAATGCCCGACGAAATATGCATGCATCCTTTCAAGGCGAATCATGTTCAGGGTTGCAGAAGAGATTGCGTTGCGGCAAGGATGTCAGGCGATTGTGACTGGTGACGCTCTCGGGCAGAAGGCCAGCCAGACCCTTCAGAACATAGTTGCGGCGGACAGTGTGCTGAAGAATGTTCAGGTGCTAAGGCCGCTGGTTGGGATGAATAAGCTGAAGATCGAACAATATGCGAAGAAGATAGGAACCTACCCAATTTCAATTCGCCCCGGCGTCGCGACCTGTGGTGTACCAACAGATAACCCGAGCACGTCGGCAAGGCGGGATCGGTTAACAGAGGTTGAAGTGGCTCTAGATGTGGAGGCCATGGTGAAAAGGGATCTAGACGAAGCGCGAATCCTCAACGTTCGACTCTAGTTCTCAGAAACCGCGCGGACCGCGTCCATAACTTCCGCGGCCGCACGCTTTGCAACGGGCTCCGATTCGGCTTTTCTTATTATCATTCGCCCATCCCTTCTGAGAGTTATTTCCTGCCCCTCATGGTTTCTTAGGACGACGAAGTGTGGCGTCCAGAGCATAAGCTCGAGCCCCGATATCGCTCGGTGTTTTAGCTCAGCGATGTCGATTCGAATCGTTCTCCTTGGTATCGCTTCAATGGAGAGGTGGTCAGAACAGAGCTTGAAGAACAAACTATCCTGCCGACCTTCTGCCTCCACCTACCGAGCCCTCCGATTACTAGGAAGTTCATGTGCAGGTTTATTAGAGCTACAGCCGCAACGATTTGCTCGCCGGGGCGAACGCCGGGGTTGACCTTCGGATTCCGTCCTAGGGTCACTGAATGCCGAACGGTTCAGGCGGCGGGCTGCAGTAAAAATGCTTGCCGCAACCCGCAGTATAGACGCCTACTATCGCTGAGGTGGGTTCGAATCCCATCCCCGGCTCCAAAATAGTAACTCGGAGCCGTGCCTATTTTTACGGTAGGGCCCAACTGGCCCGAAATGAACCTGAAAGAAGCGTCTTATTGCATTGAGAGAAAGAATCGACGTTCACGGAGCAAAGGAACGGTACGCTCGCTCCCTCGAGGCCGTGAAGAAAGACAAGGACCTCTCCGAGTACAACCGCAAGAAGATCATCCGGTTTGTATGGGATCTACAAGCCGAAGGCCTAACGCTTGTTCGTCAAATCAAGTACCTCTACCTCCTGCCGAAACTTGCGAAGCTACTCAAGAAAGATTTCAACAAAGCCACCGTAACTGACATTAAGCGACTGGTCGCGGAAGTCAACCAATCCAAGTACGCCGACTGGACCAAGGCAGACTGCCGAATGGCCCTGAAACGGTTCTACCGCTGGCTGAGAGGTCTACCGAAAGGCGAGGATCCGCCTGAAACTAAATGGATCAAGATAGGTGGGGCTAGCAAGCGAATTCTTCCCGAAGAGCTCCTAACGCCGGCAGACATAGAGAAGCTTGTGGATGTTTGCGAGAACTCGCGCGACCGCGCATTCACCCTCTGCGTGGCCGAGACCGGAGGGCGCATAGCAGAACTACTCAATCTCAGAAGGAAACATTGTGAGTTCGACCAATACGGGGCCCTGCTGATGTTCTCGGGAAAGACTGGTGATCGAAGGGTTAGGATAGTTGCAAGCGCCCCCGCCTTATCACAGTGGTTTAACGATCATCCCATGCACGACGATCCTGACGCCCCGCTGTGGCTTGTGATAAGTGACAAGCACCATGGGGAAGCCCTGCTCTATGATTCTGCAAGATTTCTTCTGCGTCGGTTGGCAGATAGGGCAGGAATTAAGAAGCGGGTAAACCCCCAATCTTTTCGACATGCCGCCGCGTCCCTCCTGGCCAGTTCCTTAACCGAACGGCAGATGGAACAATACTTGGGCTGGACTCCCGGCAGCAAAATGCCGAAGATCTATTTCCATCTGAGCGGACGCGAAACTGAAGATGCGATCCTAGCGCTTCATGGGCTCAAGAAGGACGACGGCAAGAAAGCGCCCAAGCTTGAGGTTATGCTCTGCCCTCGATGCCGCGAGAAGAACATGCCAACCACAAGGTTCTGCGCAAAATGCGGGTTAGCGTTGAAGATTGAGGCGGCAATGGAAGTGGAAGAGGCACGGAGGGAAAGTGATGCAGACATGAACAAACTGATGGAGGATCCTGAGTTCAAACTCTTTCTGCTGAGAAAGTTACGTGAAATGCAGACGCGGTTGAAGACTCAACAGGAAGTTTACCCTACGACGTCACAACTTCCAGCGTAGATTTCAAAGCGATAGCGCACCGCGAGAAGGTTGTTAGAGGGGTAAAGAAATCAGACAGTCCACTTATTGATGGGTACCAAATCTTCCACAACTATGTTCGCCCACACATGGCATTAAAGGGAAGGACACCGGCGGAAGCGGCAGGAATCAAAATTGAAGGTCGAGACAAGTGGCTTACTCTAATACGGGCCGTAAGTAGAGATGGCAGGGCGTGATGGCGTACTCTAAAGCGGTTCGATTTTGAAACGAAAAACCGAAAACCCCTTAACGCCTCCAGATGTCACGATTATTTGCCCGCGTTAATCACAAGTAAAATGCAGAAGGAGCGAGGCGGTAAGACCTTGGGTTGCGGGCGTCAAGGCGATAAGTCCCTCGCTCCGAAATCCTAGTCACTGGAGTAACTATGAGCCTTCCATTGAGACTAATGATTTTCATTGACAGTGCGAATATTTTCTCTGCCGCATTTGCGTTAGGTGCTCCTAGAATCAAACTTGAGCTAATGGTTCCGATTGTCACGGAATCGCAGCGGAATGTGGGCGTTTACGCCTACGTCAAGGAAGACGACACTCGCGAGGAATTCTATCAGCAGTTGGAGCGAAGGGGCATCCACATAGTTAGAGTTAGTGCAGGAAAAAGCGTTGATGGAAGACTAATTGCAGATATGTTGGTCGGTCTACTACAGAACGATTACGATATTGTCGTACTCTGCGGAGGAGATAGAGATTACGTACAGGTGGTTGAATTTCTCAAACGACGCGGGAAAGTTGTATGGATAGCCGCATTCTCGACTTCATGCAACAGTTGGCTTCGCAGCGTTGCCGACAAATTCATCGATCTCAACACTGTACTAACTCAGTTCACTGAAACTAGCTAGGCTCTGACCATCGGAGTGGCAGGTCGAAAAGGTCTTCATGAACGATTACGGTGTCAGGGGTGGCCGTGTACCGTTTGTTACCCATCATGTTCAGGCGAGGGTAGAGTCTGAACATGTAGCAGTTGTCGCAACCGGGAGAGATCTTCCTACAACCTGTGGCCCAGTTCCAGGTTGATTTAGTGAAGAATGCAACGATTGCATTTCTATCCACAAGCGGCCTAACCTATCTCTGCGCTCGCCGCAGGCTTCGCCTTCGGTTTCGCCTGAGCCGAGCATTGTTGGCTTTGAAAGCTCTCCTGGAGCTTTGACTTTTCTTCATCTTTAACGTGCCTCCGTCATTCTCATAACTTATAATTTTATGGGTTATGTTACTGTAAATTCCTTTTAGGCCTTGATGGAATTTTCCACTTATTGCACAATAACTTGATAGGCCGTAATCCTAATTTAGGTGGCGGGGGCGGCGCACCACTGGACCCACCCCCCCCAGAAATTCAAACGAACGACGGTTCAATTTTGGGTGCCCGCACCAGCTGTACCGACGACGACGAAACTAATTGTACTTGTTGTTAGGGAAAGTATCCCCTAACCCCCCTCTTCGCATCCGGCCGGAAGCGCGTCCATGAACAAGCTAGGGATTTTCCCCATCCGGACCATGTGTCGTGACACTCAACCATCCGTTTCATCGTCGTTCGTGTGTGTGCGCACTACAAGACCAGCACACGTCACACTATTTAGTTCAAGGATTCTCAGACAAGATCAGTTAACGTTCAAAGATTAAAGAGCAAGACGAACGAACTTCCCACGGGTCTGATGAAACACTTACCGAAAGAGATCATGGACTGTGGGCGAGGAAGACCCCGCGGTGAAAGACCCTCTCTAGCTGAAATCGCCACTTGCTGGTATTTGATATGGATTTCCAAGAAATATGGACTTGAAACACGCAAGTTCTTCACCCTTTTTCTAGACGCGTGGACGCGTGGAAAGTCATCATGCAAGAACGTGTCGATTGAATGCCGCCAGAAGACGGAGACTGATGGTGTTTTTCTCGTGACGCAGGATCAAGACGTCGTTGCCCAAGTGAGGATGAGTGAGATGGCGTTGAATCGCCTGTCAAACATCGATCTTGCAAGTTTTCCATGGAGTGAAATCACTTTCGTTGAGAAAGTTGAAAAATATGGGGTCGCCGATTTGCAAATCAAAGATGTGGATGTGAGTACCAAATGGGTCAATCTGAAGGCAGGGTCGTTGAGAAATCGGTCACCAGGACAGTCTACTCAAGGGTTGGCGGTTCTTACACTTTATCAACGGCAACAATTTCTGATGACACGGGTTCTGTACAGTTGCCACTTTGGGATGCTCAAATAGATTCGGTATCTGTTGGTGACATGATTCGGATTGAGAACGGACGAGTAAAACGTTTCAGAGGAGCACTCCAAGTGAGCATTGGCAAGAAAAGCAAACTTAACGTCATCGAGATAGCGGCCTAACGCTTTACGGATTTGGTCAAGATTCATTGGTTTCTTGCCGGTTGCAGATGTAGTGTTAAACTTATTACACGAAATGAATCATACTCTCCTGATACCATTTGACTAAGATGAAAACTCGAAAATGTCAGGAGTGCGGAATGACGTTCAAACCGATGACTGATGGCCAATGGGAAAACGTGAAACGTCTACATCGACCGTCACTAAAACATAAGCGGAGAAAAGCTGCAAAGTCACGAACCTAATTGGCAGGATGTTACGTTCGCTCCTGCAGCAGCAGAAAATCAAACCTTCAAACGAAAAAACGCTTGATTATTCCGTTTATCGGTCATTTACCGTTGATTCATATGTTATCAGAATCTTCTCTTCAAGTGTTTCTTGAAGTTTTGCGATGGATCTGTGAACCTCCGTCTCTTTCTTGGCGCCCGTACAAACGAGCTTTCCGCTTGAAAAAATCAGTATGACTACTTTGGGGTCTTCCATTCTGTAGATAAGGCCAGGGAATTGTTCGGGTTCATACATGGTGCGTTTCAGTGAGTAGGTTGCCTTTTCCAAATCAATATGGCCGCCTAAACCTACCGACGCTACTATATTCTGAATCTGAATCTCAGGCTTACCCAAAATGACGATTCCCCCCCGCTTGAGCTCGTCCACAACCCTCATGACGGCCTTG
>JBEKPE010000066.1:0-11812 GCA_049521055.1 Bathyarchaeia archaeon | reverse complement strand
AACTTGGTTGATTTCCGGAAGGCGAACTTTGCAATGCTCCAGGACTCCGAGCATACTTCCGCAGAGACGATGAGAAACGTGGACAGGGATGCGGTAATTGGAAAATCAGTCTTCATAGGAGAAAACTCGAAAGTTAGTGGCGGGGCGTTCATCGGCCCCAAAGTCATAGTTGGAAACAATAGTTCAATCGCCAAAGGTGCAAGAGTCTCGGAATCAATATTATTCGACAGAGTCACGATCGGGGAACACTCGGTAGTATCAGGAGCAATCTTAGCAAACGACGTTAGCGTGGGTAAACGCGCTAGGATTGGGCCGGGATGCGTCATTTCACCTAACGTGAAGATTGCAGACGGCGTGAAAATTGGGCCGAGAGCCATAATTCATCCTTACAAGGAGATTAACAGTAACGTCAGAGCATCGGCCCATGTGATGTGAACCGCAATGTCAGAGGGAAGGAAATTCTTCGGGACAAATGGCGTTCGAGGCATTGTCAACAAGGAAATGACTTGTGAACTTGCTTTGAAATTGGCCCAATCCACGGGAACCTACTTCCACGGTGCTGATTTGACGGTGGGTTGTGATGGCCGCGTTTCAAGCCCTCTCTTCTTGGAAATTGTATGTTCTGGACTTGCGAGCGTGGGATGCCAGGTTTGGAACCTAGGCATGATAACTACGCCCGGGTTGCAGTTCTTGACGAAAGATTGGGGCTTGAAAGGTGGAATTATGATTACGGCTAGCCACAACCCTCCTGAATACAATGGCATGAAAGTTATGGGAAACCATGGAGTGGAGCTCCCTCACGAAGAGGAATTGAAGATTGAGCAGATCTATTTCAATTCAAAACTGAATTTGGCGGCTTGGAACCAGATCAAACCACCTCTTCCCGTCTCTGAGAAATTCTCGGGTTATGTTAAATCGATCGTCGAGAATGTCGGCGCGGTGCCGAGAGACGCAAGGTTGAAGGTGGTCGTTGACACGGCAAACGCGGTCAGCGTCCTCTCAACGCCAACAATTATCGAGAAACTAGGCGGCCAGGTTTCCATTGTCAACGGCGCTATCGACGGAACGTTCCCCGGCAGGCTACCCGAACCGACCCCCGAGCACCTCCGCGAGACATCACGAATTGTGCCGAGCTTGCATGCGGATTTTGGCGTGGCACACGACGGAGATGGAGATAGGGCTGTGTTTCTGGATGAGCACGGATCCGTATGTTGGGGCGACCATACTTTCGCGTTGATAGTCGAAGATTTCCTGCAAAATTACCCCGGCCAGAAAATTGTCACCCCCATAAGTTCCTCTCAGATGATCGAAGAAATAGCAGAGAAACATGGCGGAGAGGTAGTCTATACCCCCGTTGGGAGCGTGTATGTCTCAAACTTGATGCTGAAGATTAACGCGAAGCTCGGAGGAGAGGAAAACGGTGGCATCTTCTACTCTCCTCACGTTGCAGCACGGGACGGAGGCATAACCACAGCGTGGATCTACAGAATACTTGCCGAGGCTAGGAAACCGCTATCAAAACTGATTTCCAAGCTCCCAAAGTCATACATTGTCAAGGACAAAATCCCATGCCCCAATTCCATAAAGGAAGAGGTCACAGAAGCAGTTCGAAACCTTCCACGTAAAGGAAAAGTTTTGGACATCGACGGCATCAAAGTTTGGATACCCCCACGATCTTGGATACTAATACGGCCCAGCGGGACCGAACCAATCTTTAGAATATTAGCCGAGGCCCCAACGAAAGGGCAAGCGCTTCGAATCGTGAATGACTACAAACTCAAATTGTCAGGCATCATCAAGAGTTGCGGAAAACATGCTTGACATTCTGCAAGCCGCGGCCATAGGTTTCGTATCCATTGTAACATTCATTGTTACATTCGCGGCGACGCCGATCGTAGCCAAAGTAATGCGATCTCGTGGAATTACGGGTCAGGATATTCACAAGCTAAAGAAGGTTGAGGTACCCGAGATGTGCGGCCTCGCAATAATTATCGGGTTAGCCGTGGGCGTATTAGCCTGCATTCTCACGTTTCCTACAGCGGCTCGAACCTTCACCGCGTTCATTGGAACAGTGCTGGTAGCAGGAGCGATTGGGGTTTTTGACGACCTACGCCCGCTAGGAGCGAGATCCAAGCCGGTACTCACTGCCTTAGCCGGGTTGCCCATTGTTGCCCTTGGAGCGTACGTTCCTTTTCCTGAGATTCCGCTTGTCGGAATGGTCAGGCTCACCATCGTATACCCTCTTCTCATACCAATCGCTATCGCCGTCACCTCGAATTCGATCAACATGATGGACGTAATGAATGGCGCAATGCCAGGTACGGTGGCCATAATCGCAGCAACAGCTGCAGGGATTCTTCTTTTCTCAGGCAATGTTCAAAGCGGAGCTATTGCCGCCATTCTATTCGCGGCCATGCTTGCTTTCTTTTACTTCAACAGATTCCCATCGCGAGTGTTCAGCGGGGACACGGGAAGCCTATCCGTTGGTGCAGCACTCGGGGCTTTGGCGATTATAGGAAGGTTGGAGGCTGTAATTATCGTCGCTTTAATCCCCCACATCATGAACTCCTTCTATGGGCTCGCTTCCGTACGCGGTTTACGTGAAAGGCGGGAGATTCTTCAAAGACCCACAAGACTCATGGATAATGGATTGTTGCAGGCGAGCAACGAGAAAGGCGCGCCTGTCACTCTCACACGTCTAATCTTGGCTTCTGGACCGTTAGGAGAAAAGCAAATTGTTCGATCAATGATGATTCTAACCGTAGTCTCGTCTATGCTCGCAATACTGACCTACTGGATAACGGTGACCCTGAAGTGAAGCGCCTGTTACCTCTAGCGGCAATAGAGATCTTCGTGTGGCTCTTCCTGCTGGGGAGTACCTACGTAATCTCGAAAGGGGCATTTGCTATCAGCTTTGGAACAGCTACGTTGGTTGAGAGCGTAGCGACACAAACGGCTAGAGTCGCGGCATCAGGTGGCGTTGTTATTATCTGGTTACTGGGATGGAAGAAGGTCACTGATTGGTATCAGGTTAGAACGCTTTCACGGAAACGGGCTAATGTTTGAAGATTTTTTGAACTATTATTTGCAAAGGATCTTCCATGCTTCGAAGCAGCTTCGCTGATTTTTTCTGGTAGAATTCCCGAAAATCAACGCTTTTGCAGATTGCATTCGTGCGCTGAGCAATACGTCCTGGGTCAAGAATTCTCTCAACCAATCCATGATTAATCAGGAACCTCTCGACGAAGGTAGCGTCTCCAGGGTAGTATGAGATCACCGGGACACCAAGCAAGGCTGCTTCGGCAGTCATTGTTCCACCTCCCCCGAGAAATACTGAGGAGACGCGCAGAAGAGAGATCGCGTCGACAACATGTTCGGGGACGGTTACTCGGTTCCCGAATTTCTTCGTGAACCGTTCACCTTGCATATCATATCGAGGAAGGATTACGACCTGTGAGCTGTCACCGTTCACGTCGATGATCTTTCCAATGGTTTCAGTAACCTTACTTGCGATCGATGAATGTCGATTTGAAAGATATGAGGCGTACTCTTCAGGAGTCCTAATGACGATGATTGGCTTCGAAAAATCGAGCTTCAGCGAATCCAGGGCCCGCATGCTGCCCTTGTATTTGGACAGCCACGCTACAGGGTCTAAGGCTCGATATCTTACCACGTCTCTAGGTTTGATTCCGTAACGCGTCCATGCCCGAATAGGGATAATCCACGGGGTGAACAACTTTTCAGACAGCGGGATTGTAAGACGGCTGACTGCATCGGCGTGTGGAGAGTCGCTGATACAATAATGTGGAATTCCCAGTCCAAACGCAACCCGCGCTGCTTCAGGAGATGAAAATGAAATCGCTACGTCGACACTCTGATCCTCTAGGAGCTTGGCGAGCGCGGATACTCGGTTCGCACTCTCTACGAGTTTGTCTTTCAGCCTTTCTCCACCATGACGCCCGACTGGGGTGGCTTTCAGTCCCCTAAGTTGCAGGAGTTCGGTGACCTCGCGGTATTCGCGAGTTGTCGAGAATGTCTTGAAACCTTTGGCCTCAAGCCTGCTTTGAAGCTCTCCTAGGAAATTTGCTTGTTTTGGTGTGAGTACGTCCAACCAGATTTTCATTTGGTGTTTAACCTCCTTGTAATATCCCCCGACGCACTAGCCCATCTTAGGAGGAATGACTCACGAAAGATCCGAATGAACCCAGGGTTTTTCGTGTGGTTGGGTGTGTAAACGATAGGGTTCCAGTGGCGTTCTACCTCCTCGGCTGCCCATATCAAAAAAACGAGATCTCCGTTATCAACCAACGTTCCCCTAACCGGGTGCCATGGATCAGGAGATTCTCTGAATTGGACTCCCATCCCGGCTAACTCGCCCAGTTGCTTCTTCACTGGACTATCTTCAAACTGCATTAGGATCTTGACTTTGACTCCTCTTTTCACGGCGCGTCTTAGTTGAACCTTGATTTTTGGCAGCCACGAGAACAACGCTGTAGAAATCAACACCTCATCAGCAGCTCTGTCAACGTAATTGATCGTTCTATCTTCCATCGTTCGCAGATCTGCGAGTGGTTCGAGCAACTCCTCAGCTTTCACTTGCAGGTGACTCTCTACGTAGATCGGTTCCACCTGTCTTTGCAAATGCCTGAGCGTTTCATCGATCGCAACAAGTTCCGTTTCGAAGTTGTGCCGTAGGTGAGTTACGTATTCGCGCTTTGCTTGTTCGGGTGAGACC
The DNA here is from genome assembly GCA_049521055.1 of Bathyarchaeia archaeon. Lineage (GTDB taxonomy): Archaea > Thermoproteota > Bathyarchaeia > 40CM-2-53-6 > 40CM-2-53-6 > FEN-987. Next base: position 7,077 of record JBEKPE010000066.1, on the reverse strand, counting down.
GCATGATATCTTTTCGGCCTGCCCTGAACAATTTTCGCGAACCCTTTCTGCATTAACTGCTCGAGAGTACCGTACACCCGCGTTATTGGGACTGACGTGCTTCTTGAGATCTCCTCCGCGGTCATCATTCTCTTGGAGAGCAAGGCGAGGTATGCCTCCGATTCATAGGTGGTGAGTCCTACCTGCCGGAGGTACTCCATAAGTCGAGTTGATGACATGTTAACTCTTGTAGAGTTAAAAACAGTTAAATATTTCCCTGGACGTCGTACAAAAGATATTTCGATGTCCTCAACAAGTTCGCAAGGACCTCTCTCGCTGGAACCCGGCGAGATAGCAGTCAGAATCCGTGATGGCGACCTCACAATCGGAGTAGTAGGCTTGGGTTGGATGGGTTTGCCTACCGCATGCCTCTACGCTGATGCCGGAGCACGTGTCATTGCAGCTGACATGAATCCGAAGGTTGTTGAAAGAGTCTCCAAAGGTGATCCTCCGATCGATGAACCAGGCCTCCCTGCTATGTTGAAGAAAGCAATTAGGTCCAACAAGTTTTCGGCTACTACAAACACCGAGGAGGCAGCTGCTAATTCTGACATAATCTTCATCGTAGTTCCGACCATGATTGATAGGCAGAAGAGAGCTGACTATTCTGCGGTGGAAGATGCATGCGTCAGTATTGGCAAAGGCCTGAAGAACGGTAGCTTAGTCATTTTCCAAAGTACCTGTGGGCCCGGGGTCACCGAGCGCGTCGTGAAAGGAACGCTCGAGAAATACTCGGGCCTTACCGCTGGACAAGGGTTTGGGCTAGTTTACAGCCCAATTCGAGCGATGGGTGGCAGAGCCCTTCAGGATATGCAAGCCTACAGCAAAATCGTGGGAGCGGTGGATATGAGAAGCCTCGAGGCTGGGTGCGCCGCGATTTCAGTCATCGTAAAAGGGGAACTCTTACGTGTCCGGGACATTAGGACGGCTGAACTCTCTAAGCTCTTCGAAACAATATACCGAGACGTGAATATTGCGCTCGCTAACGAGTTTGCATTGCTCTGCGAAGAGGTAGGCGTCGACTACCCAGAAACTATGAGAGCCGCCAACAGTCAACCATACTCCCACCTTCACTCCACCGGCGTCGGTGTTGGTGGCCATTGTTTACCCGTCTACCCATACCTATTGCATAGTGAGACTTACACACTCGATGCGAAACTTCGACTTGTTCTCGATGGAAGAAAGATCAACGACCTAATGCCTCGACACGTTGTCAAGTTAGCTTCAGATGGAATACGCGTCTGTGGGCGGTCACTCAAGAGAGCTAAAGTTGTGGTACTGGGTATCAGTTATCGCCCTAACGTGAAAGAGACACGCTTCTCCCCTTCGCTCGATCTGATTGCCACATTGAAGAAACGCGGAGCGCGGGTGGTTGCATTCGACCCTCTGTTTACCGCGTCAGAGATGGAATCGTATGGTTTAGCCTCCGAACCGACTCTGCGGAAGGCGGTTGAGAAAGCAGACTGCGTGATCGTTACCGTGGCGCATGACGAATTCAAGAAGATGGACACCATCGAACTTGCAGCACACATGTCGAAGAAAGGATTAATTGTGGACTGCACCGGGGTTCTCGATCCGGCGAGTGTGGAGAAGAGTGGGCTTGTGTACCGGGGAGTTGGCAGGGGGCTGTGGACGCGATGAAGAAACTTCGCGCTGCAGTGATCGGTACTGGTTTTTGGGGAAAGAATCAGGCTCGTGTGCTATCCCAACTCGACCAGACGCAGCTCATGTGCATCTGCGATGTTGATGAGCGGAGAGCCCAAGCAGTCGCCTCGGAATTTCATGTACCTTATTCCACGAATCTAGACGAGATGCTCTCGCGCACCGATATTGACGCCGTAACTGTCTGCACACCCACGATCACCCATAAGAAAATCGCTACCCAGGCGTTGCTCGCGGGGAAACACACCATGGTAGAAAAACCAATGACCAACACCGTAGCCGAAGCTCGCGAACTAGTTACACTAGCCTCTCAGAGCGGACTCAGGTTAATGCCGGGACACATTGAGCGATTTAATCCACCAGTTGTCTACCTCAAATCACTCCTCGACGAACACAAACTAGGAACTGTGACGCTCTTTCATGCAAGACGCGTTGGGAAGTGGCCTGAAAGGATAGGAGATGTCGGCGTCGTTCGGGATACCGCCATTCATGATATCGACTTGGCCCGATACATATTCGGCGACGAAGCGAGATCCGTCCACGCTAAGACTGGCAGCATACGCCACACAAAGGAGGACTACGCGGAAATCATGCTCGAATTCAAGCACGGGGGAACGGCTTTCATCGACGCAAACTGGCTAACGCCAAGAAAGACACGAACACTGATCGTTACGGGAAGCGATGCCACAGTTCAGCTCGATTATCTATCGCAAGAGATTTCTATTGAAGATGCGGAGAGATCAATTAAGCCAAACCTGGAGAAACAAGAGCCTTTACGGATAGAACTTACACATTTCGCTGACTCGATCCTCAACAATAAACCGTTCATGGTCAACGGGGAGGACGGACTAAGGGCAGTGGAGATATGCGAGGTTGTTCTGAAGGCCGGATCATCCGGACAAACGATTCCAATGGTAATATCCCCAGTCACCTAAGATTGCTGCCACCGGCTTTGAAATCTCGGATGAAGCTCCAAGCGAACAAATCGGCTCGCTTCTCGACCTGCCTGCTCTTTCCTTGGTTGGAGGATCTTAGATGATGGTAGAATTCATGCAAGATAACGAATGGATTCGTCACGAAACTACTGTTTGACAAGTAAATTCTATTTTCCTTCTCAACGTAGCAAGCCAAAACCTTCCGATGGCGCTTGACGGTCCCCACACGAAGCGTAGGCTCGCTCACTCCATAGTAATTGGCGAGTAACCGCAAGGCATGTTCTGGACTGCCGTCGACGATTAAGTGAACTATCCTAGCTCTGAACTCTTGCATGGAATCGGGCGTAACCTGGGGTTGCATTCCTTTCGACCTCGAAAGTGGTATATTTCAGTGGATTGTTGACTCTAACTACAGGTTGGTTGAGTATTGAAGCGGAAGTTAATGGACATACTGGCTTGCCCGATTGACAAATTCTATCCGTTAGAATTACTTGTGTTCGAAGAAAAGGAAGAGGTCGGTTCTGGAATGATTACCTGTCCCAAATGTAACCGCTGGTACCCAATCATTGATGAAATACCACATATGCTGCCGGACGAACTGAGAGAGCAGAATGAAGATGTACCATTCCTGCAAAAATGGAAAAGCCAAATTCCCCAGAAAACGCTTCAAGAAGGCAGGCCGTTTAATCTCAAGTCGACAACCTAGACAATTGATTGAGTGAACAAACAATGGACAAGCGAATCATCAGAACACAAAATGCCCCCCAGCCCATCGGTCCATACTCTCAGGCAACCATGGCCGATGGATTCCTCTTTGTCTCTGGGCAGGGCGCAATCGATCCAGCATCAGGCCAACTAGTCGGTTTGGACATCGAGACTCAAACCAAACAGACGCTGAAAAATGTGCAGAGTATACTGGAAGCCTCAGGGCTGTCAATGCTCGATGTGGTAAAAGTCTCGATCTTTCTGAAGAATATGGGCGACTTCAAGAATATGAACGAAGTCTACAAAACATTCTTCACTCAAGATCCACCCAGCAGAACAACAGTAGAAGTCAATTTACCCCTTCCAAACATGTTAATCGAGATTGATGCGATCGCACACCGCGCCTGACCACTGAAATTGAATCAACAATTCAGACAAAACAATTTTGAAAACCTGAACAAAACACACTTGTTCGACAACCACGCAAGCATCGGATAACCGTAACCTTGACACCGATCACTTACATCGACGCACAGACTGCCGGCATATCGGGGGATATGTTGCTTGGCGCTTTGATAGACGCTGGCGCAAAACTCGAATCGATTCAACAAGTGCTAGATCTGATACCGAACCATTTCCCGCGGTGCAGATCGATCAAACTTGACGCGATCGAAGTCAAGAAACACGGCTTCCGAGCGTGCCGTGCAGAATTAACGATTTCTGAGCAGCCTGACGAAACCAGGGCACAGGAACTTGTGCGAGCAACTGACGCAATTGCGAATTCCTCGAAACTCAGCAAGAACGCGATATCATTCGCAAAGAATTCCATTAGAATCTTAACCGAAGTTGAGAGCAAACTTCACGGCGACGAAGTCTCGAAAGTACATCTACACGAAGCAGGCTCGAGTGATACACTCGCCGACATATTCGGCACGGCGGCCGCATGTGATTCATTGAATGTTTTCGAAGGAAAGATTTACTCGTTCCCTGTTGCTGTCGGCGGCGGCTCGGTCACTTTCTCACACGGGACAGTCTCAGTACCGGCACCTGCCGTACTCGAAGTTGTTCGTAGATCCCAAGTCCCGATCGTGGGCGGCCTATCGAATGAGGAATTGACCACTCCAACCGGCATTTCGATGCTCGTTAGCTTGGCGGGCGCTTTCCTTGAGCGATCTCCTCCGATGATCCCTGAAAGAGTAGGGTACGGTGCGGGGCAGAAGGAATTAGTGACGTCCCCAAACATAGTCCGCGTTGTAATCGGCCGAAGCGAGGAACAGAAGTTTGAATCCGACTTGGTTGAAATACTTGAGACTAATCTGGATGACGTCTCTGGAGAAATAGTTGGCAGCACATTGCAACGTATTCTCGAATCCGGAGCAAAGGATGCTTGGGTCACTTCGGCCCAATTCAAGAAAAACCGCCCAGGCTACGTATTACATGCAATCTGTCATCCGAACGATTTACAGAAAATCATCGAGATTATCATGACAGAAACTGGCACTCTCGGGGTCAGGCATCAGCAATGGAATCGACTCCTCCTTGAGAGAGAAATAGTAACCATCAAAGTACCGTTCGCGGATAAGACGTTCAGTGTGAGAATCAAGGTCGCAAGAGACAAATCCGGAGAGCTTCTGGGAATGAAACCCGAGTTCGAGGATTTGGATTCGATCGCCCGAACACTCTCTCTTCCGGTACGCGAAGTTTCAGCTCGTGTACTTCAAGAGGCAAGAAGGTCGCTGCACATGAATGGTGTGAACGCCTAGGCTCTTTGTTTAATGTACTCTATGGCGACGAGAGCGGGTAAGAGACTTCCTGCTGCTAGGGCTGCAAGCACCAGGCCTGCGCTGGAAATCATCATCGACACGGGCAACGCAAGGGTTTCGGAGATTAAGAAAGTGAACAGCAGTATGACAAAACCTGTCGCCATTACTCTCATAACTCTACTCTTCGCTTCTGTGCTGAGTCTACGCTTTAGGAGCCAGAGTGTACAGAAAGCAGGAAATGCGAAGTATGCGAGGCCGATTAGGGAACCCGCTAACAAACCAGTGACTAATGCCGCGAATTCAGGTGCGAAGCCGAACAGCCTGAAGGTTGACGAAGAGAGCTGCAGTATTCCAATCAACGGATAAAGCGCTGTTTTGGCTAGAACCCGTGAATTAGGGTTTGTAGATTCATACCCGGCTACGGACGGGCTGAAGGAATAGTACCAGGCGTTGAAAGCTGTCATGAAGTTTGATCCTGCGAATGTGTTCATGATTTGTTGGTCTCGGAAGTCTCTAAGGAACTGTACTTGGGGGGCAAGTTCCGATCCATAGGTAGCGGTTGCGATTAGGCATGGAGAAACGCGGACCGTAACCACTAATTGATGGGTACGTGATGGAGTGGAGCTTGTTCCAGTTACCGTAAGCTGGTAAGTGCCTACTGTATTCTTGAGCGCGGTTATCACCATAGAGTCCTGGGTGACACCACCATTCGGCTGTAGGATGACGGTGGACGGCGTGAAGGTTACTGTAAGTTGGGAAGAAGGGGAGAATGTGCCGCCCAGAGTGACGTTTCCGTTGAAGTAACCAATCGACTGTAAGGTTATGGTCGTGGAGGTTCTCGAACTCTGCACGAGAACAAGCTCGGTAACGGGCGCGGAGAGGTTGAAGTCACGTGGGAGTTCAGTTATTGTCAATACTGGCGTCGGGGTTGCGGTGTGTGTTAGACCGGCGCCTGTCGTTCCAGTGATGGTGATCGGGTAAGTGCCCCCGGGCGTGTTCACGGTGGTAAACACGTTGATCGTTGAGGTGAAGGATGGGGTTCCTCCTGGTTTGGTGAAGGAGTAACTAACGCCAGACGGAAATCCAGACGCAGTCAGATTTACGATCTGAGGGCTCCCGCTCAGAAGCGTAACCGCGAGTCCGAACGAGGCTGACCCGCCCTGAGTCACTGTCGCGGTCGAAGGCCCCGTAACACCAATACTAAAGTCGAACGACGGCGGCTGAACTGCCTGAATCTTGAGCGTGATCAGGGCGCTCTGAACTTGACCTCCGCTACTCGCCTGAACGGTCATGGGGAAAGTCCCGGCAGGGGTTGAGTTTGTTGTAGTGAAGGTCAGTGTTGAGGTAAATGGCGGCTTCTGTGACTGCGGATTGAAAACTGCGGTAACGCCCGTCGGGGTGGTTAGGAGGCTGAGTTGAAGCGACTGCGGGGAGCCGCTCAAGAGGGAAACGTTCAACGCGAATGTTGTGGACTGTCCGGGGTTTATGGTCTGCAGGTTTGGAGAGGCAGTGATTTGAAAGAGGTATTGAATACTAAAGCGGCCGATTCTGTTAGCCGTAACATTGTTCTCAGTAAACCAAACATTTCCTGACGAATCTACAGCGACATGAGATGGCCTCGAAGTGTTGGTGGGAAGGCTGTATTCTGTGACCCCATTGATCGGACCTTGGTAAATATTGACCGTAGTTGAAGTGGGGCTCTGCACTTTGGACACCCCAGCGAGTCGATTGATCGTCTGGGTAGCATTGCTCGTCGTCGTTGTCGAAGGAGCGGTGCAGCTTGGGGACCCTGACTGCGGGGCAATCGTGCAATATGTGGGAGTGAATAGTGACCCGGCGAGCGCAAGGGTCGTGTTCAGGTTGGCTATGTTTGCAACATTATTTTCAGCGAACCAGGCCGCGTTCCTCGGAGAATCATACGTTATACCCATTGGACCAGAAGCGAGTGACGGAAGAACCGATTGTTGGTATAA
>JBEKPE010000065.1:0-11880 GCA_049521055.1 Bathyarchaeia archaeon | reverse complement strand
TGAGTACCCGGCCGATTGTGTGTCGGTCGGTTGGAAACTTAGGCTTCGCCCGTCGTGCGTTCCGTATTGTATGAGCCCTTTGGGGGCTGTTCTCTTTCGTAGAATCTTGCAGAGTTTGAATTTGGCCTCCTCTTTCGAAATTTTAATGAGGCTAAGGCCTTTGCCCTTCACCGGCAACATACGGTACGCTAAGTTTGCGTCGGCAAACTCGACTACATCCATCAGGCCTGTCGGGTGATTTTTCTCAAGCCTCGGCCTTCCATCTATCTTCACCTTTCCGTTGGCAAGTACCTTCGATACTTCTCGTCGATCCTTCGCGAGTTTCAGTTCGTCCCTGACGATGAGTTCTAGTGGGAGGCATAGTGCAGATTTGTGCGCCCCAGGGAGCGGTTTGGGCGCCCAAGGAGATTCCTTTCTATGTATGGGCCAGTAGGCTGGAGAGGCGAGTCTCTTGAGGTGGCCGAGTCCGCCTTTGCGTGCCATTACTCAGTACCTTCCTTTCCCGGTTTTCCCTGCGTTAGTTTGATAGATTCCGTTCGCCATTTGTCGTCAAGGTTGAGCTTGGTAATCATGACCTTTGAACTGTGAACTGATACGTTGGTTGAGGTGCCTGAGGTCATCTCTCGTGTGACTCCTTCGACGAACAAGCGTTGGCCGTGGGTGTCGATGTCATTTACCTTTCCTTCAACCCCCGCGTAGTCCCCTCGTAGAATTTTCACGGTGTCGCCTTTCCGAACGGGATAAGACCTTCTTCCTTGGGATGTTTGCAGTTCTTCGGAGAGCGATGCGGCGAGCAGTTTTCTGAGGCCTTGGCCTTTGGCCTTATAGATTTTCTTTCGCTGCTTTGAGGGTCGGCGTACGCGCATCCATGTTCCCTCAAATAATTATGCTTGAGAGGTTGGCGACTCTAGGCCATCGTTCTGCGGCTTCCTTGGCAACCGGTCCACGAATTTCAGTTCCCTTCAACTCGCCCTCCGGAGTCATGATAACGCCGGCGTTGTCATGGAAAGAGAGTCTTGTTCCGTCAGGGCGCTTGAAAATTCGAACTTGGCGAACGACGACCGCAGGGAACATTTGCCTCCTCAAGTCTGGGGTTCCCTTTGATACCGAGATCATGATCATGTCCCCAACGCAGGCTGATGGGACTCGTCTCAGACGGGTGTGGGTGCCGAGGACTTGGATAATCTTGAGTTCCTTTGCGCCAGTGTTATCGGCGCAGTTGATCCGGCTTCCGTTTGGTAACCCCCGTGCAATGCGCGGCCGGTACTCTACCATTCCCTTGGCGCTGACGGCACGAGTCTTGGGGGCTGGCAATTTTCTTTCACGTAAGGCGCTGCTGAACGTAGCTGCAACAAATTAAGGTTATGTTGTTGAGATTGTGCCGTTGACTCAAGATATTGCCGTTAATTTCTCTACAACTACAAATGCGACTTCTTTGCTGATTGGTCTACATTCAGCGATCTTAACCCTGTCTCCCTCACGGACCTCTAGGCACGGTGGGCTGTGGGCCAAAATTCGGCTTCGACGTTTTTCGTACCGCATGTATTTCGGATCGTACTGTTGGTAGTCTCTTTCCACTGTCACGGTTTTCATCATCTTTGCGCTTACTACTCTGCCGTCCAGGAATTTTCTTCGTACCGACAGGCCTCCATGGAATGGGCAGTTGCGGTCCTCGCAAGCTTTCTTTGGTGCATTAGCACCTATTCCGAGGTCTGACATTACCATCGCCTCACTCTGGTCTTGAGTCTGGTCTCTGGTCGAGCCACTAACCGCTCACCATCAACATCAACTCGAATGCCGCTCGGGAGGTTGAATCTGAAAGTTGCAATCTCCTTCGGGATCATAAGGGTCTTCTCCGATTCTAGTATCTTGAGCATGTTCTTTGTCTCGTCCACTACTGTCCCTCGAATACCCATGACGGAAGGGTCTGTCGCTTGGGTTACGCGGACGGTTAACCCAATTAACTCGTGCCTAAGAATGTTCTGTGGGGTAATTGGAACCATGATCAAGTTGCTTCCTGTAACGGTTTTTCGTGTTCGATTGTAAGTAAACGTGCGACGGTCCGTTTGAGTTGCCGAATCCTTCCAACATTTTCAATATTGCCACCGGACTTGACGGTCGTACGCAATTTCACTAGCTCGGTCCTGAACTCCGCCAGCCTCTTCTCGCGCTCCTCCGGAAGAAGCTGCCTGATCTCACGCTTTCGTAGTATCGGCATCTTCCGCAACCTCTTGTACTACTGCACCTTCCGCAGCGACTTGGGCGACCACCACCTTCGCGGGTTGAACAGGGCCTGGTGCGACGTCTCGAATGACTGGTCTGTCGGGTAAACTAACGTTCGGCGGCATAAGGCGAACCCTAATCCCGAAAAGCCCCTGTTTCAATTGAGTATCAACTACCGCAACCCGCACGATTCTGTCAATTGCCTCTCCGACAGAGGGCAAGTAACCGGACTTGTACTTCTCGTAACGAGCCCTGTCCGTTGTGAGCTTCCCGCGAATCGATATCTCAACGCCTAAAGCTCCTGCTTCGATCGTTCTCTGCAGGGCCCAATAGCACGCTCGCCTGAAATGAATTCCGCGTTGAAGCGCCATAGCAATTTGAGAAGCAACGACCTTTGGATCAAGTTCCGGTGCTTCTAGTGTCGCCACTGAAATCTGTGGGTTCTGAACGCCGAACCGTTGCTCAAGGACCGCGGTTAAGTCCCGAATACTCTGGCCTCGTCTCCCTATCACGAGACCCGGTTTCGCCGCGTAAACTACGATTCTTGTTCCCAGTGGGGTCTTGTTCATCTCAACCTTGCTGTAACCGGCCCGTTTCAATTCCTGAGATAGGAATTCATCGATCTCAGCTCTACGGGCGTTTTCCTTTACGAAATAATTGTGAAGAGGCAAGTCACTCTGCTACCTCGTAGCCCATTAGCTCAATGTGAACCAGAGTATTTCGGTACGGCGATGCTCTGCCATACGCTCTCGAAATGACCCGTTGCGTCTTCATTCCCCTCTGGGAGGCCGCGTGCACGATTCTTAATCGGTCAACATCCAGGCCTTTGTACTCTGCATTCGACTCGAGTTCTTCGAGAAGGAAGAGGAACGCCTTCGCAGCTTTCACTGGGTAACGGCCAGCGTACCAGCCCTCATCCAGACTCCTGTGAGGGACTTCTTTATGGTAGCGCCGGTAGGCTATGGCTCGCTTTTTGAGCGTTACTGCTTCCAGAAGATCTTTCGCGGAATCTAGCCTCATTCCTCTAAGCTTTCGACAGATTTCGGTTGATGCCTTTGGGGATATTTTCAACTCTCGCCCTGAACATTTGACTGCTCGGTCAGGGTCGAATTCCTTGACCGAGTATCCCCACTTTGGCATTCTAATTGCACCGTGCGCAGCCGCATGTGCGCAGTACCCCTAAAAAACGTTGTTTACCCACGCGGCCACCACAAAAGTCGATTTGCCATCGACTCGACACGCCCTTGGATCAGATAGCACTCTACTCGCGCCTCAAGCAAGTTCTATCTAGTCTCGTGCATCATTTCTTTACGACCTAACATTGGAATCCACCAAGTCCCCATCGTCGAGAGAGAGCGAGATTCATGGTACAACGCTTCGGGTTTACTGGTACCTGTTCAAGAGTTCCGGATCCGTAGGCGTTCGCGAAACGCAGAGAGCCCTTTCTATGTCAAGCCCCAGCATCGCCCTCTACCACCTCGAGAAACTCCGCGAACTAGGGGTAGTTGACAAGGATTCGGGCGGCGACTATTTTCTAAAACAACAGGTTCAGATAGGATCCTTGAAAGCATTTCTCAAAGTTGGCCACCTCATACTACCCCGATACCTGTTCTACGCAATCTTCCTCACAACGGCCGTACTGGCCTATTCTGTAGAAGCAATTCTTCAGACCGGGACCGTCGAACCGGCCGGCATTGTACTAGGGGCGGCTGGCGCGTGCATCTCTTGGTACGAATGCCTACGAATGTGGAAAGACCGCGTCCTCTAGAGGGGATTGGCTGTTCGAAAATGTAGAGTTATCCAAATTGAAGGCTGAGGGTTAATTGGAGCAAATGAAGAAGAGAATCTGGTTAGCCGTCCTGCTGGGCATCATTATCGGAGTAACATTAGGGTACACCCCATATGTTTCACCAACCGCCGCCCCGCGAACACAATTCTTGATGCAACAGGCTGGCCAGCCGAACATTGCGCAAGCTAGCTCACAGCACTCGAGCGACACGCTATCAATTTTCATCGCTCTAGCGGCGGGCTTAGTAATCGCTATTCCAGCGTTTGCTTACGCGAAAAGATGGAGCAAGTGAAGTCTAGTAGGCTCATTTAACCAGACCGAAGAAGGTCAGGCTATTTGAGTGGGACGTACATGCTTGATCGTGATGCGCCGATGCCTGGTGTTCCGTGTTGCACTTTCTTGTTCGTGATTACGAATTCTCCGACATAGTGGCCTAACATTTCGGGTTTGATGTCGAGCGAGGTGAATTCCTTACCGCTGTGAATCAGCAGGTTCAACCCTACCATTTCGGGGATGACCACCATGTCTCTGCAATGTGTCTTGATGGGTTTAGCATCTTTCGTCTTGGCTCTGCGGTAATGTCGGATGAGCTCCATCAGTGTTCTTTGGTCGGCAGTTAATCCCCTTGTAAGCGAACGTCTTTGCCTCGATGGAAGTATTCTTATGAATTCGTCCATCGACATTTGTTGCAACGCTTCGAAGGTATGCCCTCTGTATAGGAATTCTCGAGGCAAAGCTTACCACATCAGCGTTCGTTTGGTTCTGTTCTAATTAACGTTGCCGTCTAAGTCTTGTTTAACGTTCAGATCCCTATAGTATACCCAATCTGACAGCGAGGTCAGACGCTTTGAAATCCTGTGTAAGTTTGACGAATGCTTTCTTGTCGCCCTCTGGGGTAATTAGGGTCTTTACGTCTCGAACCTTAACCTCATAGAGTTCCTGAATGGCCCGCTTGATGTCATGTTTGTCGGAGCGTACGTCAACGATGAACGTGATCTTATTCTCAGCTTCGAGCAGGGTGACGGCGTCTTCTGAGAGTAGTGGGTACCTGACTACGTCCCTAGTCGCTATCTTCGTCAAGTTGAGGCTCCTCCGACGCGGGTTTCAAGCCCTTTGATTGCTGACTCGGTCCAGATAGTTAGCCGGCCCGGTTGAGTCCCTGGGGCCAAGTCGCTGACGTTCAAGCTAGATACTTCCACGACCCGAATACCACTGAAATTACCGAAGGCTCTTTCAGCACCCTGGCGTTTTGAGACTACGATCAAAGCGCTGACTCGATTCTTGTGAGGGCGGCCGCGCACGCTACCCTTTCCGCCTCGAATCTTTCGGGCAGAAGCCCGTTCAACATCCTCCCACACACCCATGTTCTTGAGGATTTTCTCTGCCTCAGAGCTCTTCGTCAATTTTTCCGCCTCGTCCGAAACGACGAGGGGCAATTCCAAGTCGGCTGCTATCCTATGTCCGCGGGCTTGAACCAATGGTCTGGATGAGGTGGCTGCGACCGCGGATAACATTGCCAACCTAAGCTCCTTTTTGTTTATCTTTTTACTGGGCTGCCTCGCGGACGTTGGTGGAAAAGTCAACCGTCCCTTAACGGTCGACGGCGCAAACCCGGCCAGCCCACCCCTAGCGTACCGTTCACCTTTCACACGTGGGATTCTAGACATCCCGTGTCCAACTCCCAAAGATTGGGCGGTAGTCCTTTTGCCGGCCATCGGATTCCGCCCTTGAGGCTGGAAGTTATGACTCTGAATGGCAACGACTGCGCGTCTTATGAGATCGCCCCGCACGGGGGTTTCAAAGCATGGTGGAAGGGGAACCTGTCCAGCAGATTTTCCCTCCGCGTCATAAAGTGGAACCGTTTTGGGCAATACTGGTCACTTCAGCTTCATTTCGTTAAGCATGCCCAACGTGATGAATAAAGCCTCTTCTGTTCGAACGGTTGCAACTTGCTGAGAAGGAACCGTGTTTACGAAGAAATGAAAAAGATCCATTGGTTTCTTGCCTTCTTGACTGAGAATTTCCTGCAAACCCCTCCTGGGTGAACCAAAAACGATCAGGACCGATTCAACATTGTTCAGTGACTTACTGATCTCCGACCAAAACTCTTCTACAGGCGTCCCATATCTGGACGTACCGATCCTTAGGTCGAATTCCTCTCGTTGAAGCATGGTTGCTAGCTTGAATTGGGAGCGTGTTACGCGGTAGCCCCAGTATATGCTCGAACTCGATGGTTCGATGATTTGCGCGCGCAACTCCTTACCAAGGTCTGTGAGTTGAAGTGTCACTCTTTCGCCGATACGATAACTGCCTTGGCACTCGATGGTTTCCTTTAATCCAGCATCAACGTTCACATTTGAGCCGGTTCGCCCTACAACCACGCCATCTCTAAGACCTCCAACTTTGAGTTGCGGCGAAGAACTCGGTACGTTGTGGGGAGGAGTTTGTAGTGGAGGCAAAATGCCCGTGAACTTGAACGTGGGGCTTAGCTTGAAGAGTCGTCTTCGTAGATATTGCGGCGTCTCAATATAGGTCAGAATATCGAAGCAGAACTGCAGGTCGGCTCCCTGATCGCGATGAGGGTCATCTGGGTAGAGAATAATTTCTGTGACGCCGAAGATTGAACACGCGCGTGCAATTGCCCCAAGCTTCGCAGTTTTCTCACGCAAATGCGGCGTATCCGACGCAACCGAGCCAGGAATAGCGACAGAGAACCGTTTCCCCACACGCGCCTCACTTGCCAACAAGCGACACTACCCGCAAAGGTCGTTTCCCAGAAGATGAATCTAACTCATCAAATGTTATAATCTACAGCCAGATAAGACTCTAGTAGAGCGAGGCACGGTGAAGATCGAGGCTTGAATCTACAAGGCGTTGACGCATTGGCGCCTTCAAGATTGAATTGAATTGCGACAACCACATCTCGTGTTCAACGATGCCCTGCTCGAAGCCGTAGACGAAACCATAACTGGTCTACTTAGCCGAGGCGTGGTTGACGCGCTATATGCTCATCTACAGACATTTCACTCTATTTCGAGAGATGAGCTCCCTTACAGACTTGACACCCTACTAAGTGCGCTAGAGAAGATCTTTGGCGTTCGCGGTGCACAGACCATAACGAACGCTATCGCTAGGAAATTTTACCTCAAATTGGGGCTCGAGTTCACACCCAATCCTAATCGCAATCTGCTCGAGTATCTCGACGAAGCGAAGATGAAGCTGCATAATTCATCATTCAAGTAGTTTGGTACATGTCTTGATTGAAGAAAAGAGTGGAAAATGTTGAAAAGAAATCTCAACGTTAGCAAGAATGGTTTGGTCTTGTCGATGTGTGGGGACAGATCAAGGCTTCCGCTCATAATCTCAATATGCTTTGCAGCAGTGGCGGCGATTGGTGCATTTGGAACTCTAGCTTGGTTGACCAGTCAGCTTACCCTTGCACAAATTAACCCGTTGTTTGTTCCAATTGCTCCATTGACCATACTGCTCCTAGTATTGCTGGGGGCATCATGGTTTCTGTACGGTGTGAGGCCTGAATCTTCCTGGTTTAGAATACAGGCTGGAGCTGTAGGTGTTCTCGTCGTCATACTGACATCCCTCACCATTCTTCACACCGTGATGCCGGGGAGCTTTAGTTTAGAGGCACTGATATTTCCTAATCCCGCGACTATTCAGGGATATCCGATAGCCAGGATATCCCCCGTCACGAGCGTTATGTTCCTCCTTGGAGGCCTTTCGCTGATCTTACCCGTCTCGTCTTCAGGGACGCGGACGAGAACTAGTGTCGCTTTGTTTGGGATCGTGATCCTTTCATGTGGAGTCGTGACGAGCATCGGCTACCTGTATCAGGCACCGCTGCTTTACGGCAGCCCTACGATACCAGTTTCGATTCTAGCCGGGATTGCTTTCCTGTTCTTGGGAACAGAGATCTGGGCGGCAGCTGGGCGAGAATGTTGGCCTACGCGGACTTTAGTGGGGGATTCGGTGCAGGCTAGGCTATTGCGAGCGTTTCTTCCAGCCTCAGCACTGACATTGGTGACTTCCCTCGTCCTTGACGAAGTGCTTGGGAATATCTACGCTGCACCGCTCGTAGCGTCGCTGGAGCTGTTGGGATGGCTTGTAGTTGTGATCATGGTTATTGGGAGATTGAGCAGTGGAATCGGCGCTGAGATCGACCAAGGCATAGCTGAACGCACACGTATGGATAAGGCGCTGCAGGAGAGTGAGGAGAAGTATCGCGCGATGATTGAGAATTCTCCCAACCTGATCGGCGTTTTCCAAGATGGAGTGCTGAAGTACATCAACAGCGCGGCAATCCTCAAGTTAGGTTGGACCTACGAAGAACTTGTATCGCCTTCTTTTGACCCAATACAGAATGTCGTGGCACCAAAATCTAGGAGTTTGCTGAGGGAAAACGTAGGCAAGAGGCTGCGTGACGAAGACGTCGCTCCCTATGAGATAACCCTGACCAAGAAGGATGGTTTAGAAGTCCCAGTCTTGGTCAGAGGATCGAAAATCATCTACAACCAAAAACCAGTACTTGAGTTCGTTTTCGACGACATTACCGAACGCAAGAGCGCGGATGATAAGTTTCGTGAATCGGAAGAACGCTACCATTCTCTCTTTGATCTTATGTTGGATGGAGTATACCTGAGTACGCACGAGGGTCGATTTGTCGACGTCAACCCTGCCTTTGTCAAGATGTTCGGGTATTCAACCAAACAGGAAGTGTTGTCCATCATGGACATCAAGAAGGAACTGTATTTCGCACCCGAAGAACGTGGAAGTCACATTCTGGACACACACCAGGAAGAAGTGGAAGTATATCGGATGCGTCGAAAGGACGGTTCTGAGATCTGGGTAGAAGACCACGGCCGTTACGTTCACGACGCACGGGGAAACATCAGTTATCATGAAGGAATACTCCGCGATGTCACGGAACGTAAACATTTGGAGGAGGAATTGAGGCAACAATCGCTGCACTTGGAGGATCTGGTGGCAGAGAGAACTAGGAAACTACGGGAAAGTGAGGAGAAGTATCGTGAACTGTTTGAGGCCTGCCCGGTATCACTCTGGGAGGAAGACTTCTCCGCAGTGATGCAATTACTAGATCAATTGCGACAAAAAGGAGTTTCAAACTTTGGTGCCTACTTCGCCAACCACCCCGACGACATTGCTAAATGCTCTGCACTGGTGAAAGTCATCAACGTGAACAAAGCCACCCTAAATCTCTACGACGCGAAGTCGGTGGATGAGATTATCGGAGGTTTAGGCGGCGTCTTAACAGAGGAATCGAATCGCAAGCAATTTTCAGGTGAAATCGTTGCGTTGGCTCAAGGCAAGAAGTACTATGAAGCAGAGATGGATAACAGGACGCTGCGCGGCGAGACGAAGCACTGCAACGTGATATGCGCTGTAATTCCCGGTTACGAGCAATCGCTCGCTAAGGTTCTGGTCTGCATAGTCGATTTGACTCCCCAGAAAAGGTTGGAGGCAGAGGTTGTCAAATCGCAGCGGCTCGCCGCGATTGGAGAAACTGCTGGTATGGTTGGCCATGACCTACGTAACCCTCTCCAAGGCATCGCCGGAGCCGCCTACAACATAAGAAGACATTTCCGAAGCACCATCGACCCCTCTACGAACGAGATGCTAGAGGTCATAGACAAGGGAGTTGAATACGCAAATGGAATCGTCAACGACCTGTTGGAGTTTTCAAGAGAAATGCAACTCCAACTACTGCCCGCCACACCGAAATCGATCGTAACACAGACGCTTAAGGATGTCAAGGTTCCACACAACATTATGATAGAGGACACGACAGCTGACACTCCAGAGATTCTTGTAGATGTACCCAAGCTTGAACGTGTACTTGCCAACCTTATTCAGAACGCTATTGACGCAATGCCGGAAGGCGGAAAATTGGCGATCTCCAGCATAAACACACAAAAAGAGGTATCGATATCCATCCGCGACACAGGGTTTGGAATCTCACAAGACATGGTGGAGAAAATTTGGACGCCACTACACACGACGAAGGCGAAGGGAATTGGGTTGGGGCTGTCGATCTGCAGACGAATTACAGAAGCCCATGGTGGCTCTATATCCTTTGAGAGCACGGTCGGAAAGGGGACGACATTCACGCTGAAACTTCCAATCCAACACGCCCAGACTGGAGGTGAACAATTATGAGTGAAAGCAAGAAAGGTAGAATAATCGTCATAGACGATGATGAAGGAATACGCAAAGTTGTCGCTGAAGCATTGAAGACTGAAGGTTACTTGGTCGACACAGCGAGCAATGGTAAGGAAGCCGTTGCAAAATCCCAAACCAACTTCTACAACCTGGCGCTAGTAGACATTCGCCTCCCAGATATGGAAGGCACAAAACTCCTAACCTCCATGAAACAAACAACCCCAGAGATGGTCAAGATCATCCTCACAGGGTACCCCGCACTGCAGAATGCTATCGATGCGGTAAACAAGGGTGCCCACGCCTATTTGGTCAAACCAATCAACATGGCCGAACTGCTTCGCACAGTCGAACAACAATTGAAGAAACAAAGCGAATTGAAAAAATATGGCCAGGAGAGAGTAGCTGAATTCGTGGAAACACGATTCAAGGAACTGGACACGGAGGAACGCGGCACCCCAAAGACGACAAAGAAAGAATGAATCTTATGGGGGAAGGATACATCTCAAGGGGAGAGAAAATGAACCTAGATGATTCGACTGAAATTCGAAAGGTGGACCAATCAGATATGCTGGCGGCGATGGAGAGGACTCCAGAGCGCCTAGTTCCACCACCACACGCCGCTTCCACTTGCCGAGTTCGCTTTCAAAGCCCTATGAATATCATGTTTGGAGGCGTCGGAGGTTCCGGAATTGTTGGCGATATCCTCACAGACTACTTGCGCAGTGAAGCCAGTATTCCCGTGTCGGTTTGCAGATCTGTTAGGATACCGCGTTATGTGGGAAAGAATACGCTATTCATTGCGATAAGTTACTCCGGAGAAACAGGCGAAACGCTTGCCATGGTCGAGCAAGCTAAGACTAACGGAGCAAACATTGTCGTAATCTGCTCGGGCGGTAAGCTTCTCGATACAGCGCAATCCCAAGGTTTTCCTCACGTGAAAGTCGAAGGAGGCATGCCTCCAAGATTGGCGTTACCTGAACTCGTAGCTGCACTGGCATATGCCTTGGGTCAAGGAGGTGTTCTCGAAGATAGTCAGAAACTGCTTGAGACAGCTTCACGGTCTGTCCGGCAAATAATCAGTTCGGTAAAGCCATCAGTCCCGCTGGCAAAGAATCATGCGAAGCAAATGGCCGTCGCACTCAAGGATCATCTCCCCCTCCTTTTAGGGAGCGAGAACAGCAGTAGCGTTCTACGACGATTCAAAAATGAGCTTAACGAGAACAGCAAAGTTCCAGCATTCTACTTCACCCTCCCAGAAGCATACCACAATGACATTGAAGGGTTGAAGACGCTCACGGAACTCTCTCGACCGCAACCGATTCTACTTCGTAGCCAAAACCAAACTGAGGAGGACGAGAGGACGGAAAAAAGGTTGGTTGAGTTGCTTTCGCAGCTTGGATTTCCGACGGCCATCAGTTTCGAAGGTGTAGGCGAAGATAGATTGGGGTGGTTGCTTAGCGCTATAACTTTCGGCGACTATGTTTCGACTTACCTTTCGGTGCTGAGCAATGTTGACCCTGCGAAACTTTTCCTAATACCGAGCTTCAAGGCGGTTAGAGGTCAAGTATGAACCTAAGAACGATTGCATTTCCCTCTCTAACGACTTCCATCTTGTGAAGTGTTACCGCCTTTACCTCAACCTTAGAGCCATGAAGCTGTCGACTGTATGTCTCGCC